>CAMLKY010000323.1 GCA_946480545.1 uncultured Acidobacteriota bacterium | reverse complement strand
GACGTCAGGAGCGAGAAGACTTATCGCGACCGCGAGTATTCCTACCAGGAGCAGGGTAACGATCAGGACGAGCCAGCCTTCGCTGAGGTTTACAAAGCGTCCAAGGATATCTGCCAGACCGCGTAGAAAGATCGCAAGCAATGCGGCGCCGAAGATCAGCAGGATCACGTCGAACGTGAAGTAAAGAAGTATGAGAAGCAGGATCGTCAGCACGACAGCGCCGATGGTGACAAAAACTCGCCCTGCAAATTTCTTGTCTGCCTCAGCGTCCTGTGCCATCTAGATGATGCCTTTGTCGATAAGTAACTCTGCGTTGAGGATAGCGCACCCGGCTGCGCCGCGCACCGTGTTATGGCTCAGAGCTACAAACCGGTAGTCAAAAACATTGTCGGGAAATACTCGGCCGACGCTTATCGTCATCCCGTCGCCGTTGTCGCGGTCCAGACGCGGCTGCGGACGCGACGGCTCGTCGAATACGTGTATGAACTCATCAGGCGAAGAATGAAGCTTGAGCACGGGAAAGGTGCGCATCGCATCGACGACATCCTCGAGCGTAGCCGTCTCTTTAAGATTCACGCGGACGGCGGCGGTGTGACCGTCGATGACATCCACACGAAAGCACTGGGCCGACACGGTGAAATCCGCATTTGTGATCGACCCGTTCGAAAGCTCACCCAAGATCTTCTGTGCCTCGATCTCGACCTTTGGCTCTTCGCCGGCGATATACGGAAGCACATTATCGGAGATGTCCATCGACGAAACTCCGGGATAACCCGCACCCGAGATCGCCTGCATTGTGGTGACGACCGCCGACTCGACGCCGAACCGTCGATGTAGAGCCGCGAGCGGCGGTGCGAACGCGGTTACCGCACAATTCGGATTGGTGACGATAAAGCCCTTGCCGAAACCGCGACGCTGCTGCTGTGTCTGGATGAGCCCGACGTGCTCGTGATTGATCTCGGGAATCAGAAGCGGCACATCCTCATCCATCCGGTAACAAGATGAGTTGCTGATGACCGGGTAACCTGCCCGGGCGAACGCCTCTTCCGTCTCGCGTGCGATGTTCGATGGCAGGCTCGAGAAGACAATATCGCAATCAAGCGGCGGCGCGATCGGCTGGACCTCGATCTCGCGTACGGCTTCCGGGATCTCACCCGTCAGTTTCCACGCACAGGCCTCTGCATACGGCTTTCCAGCCGAGCGGTCGGACGCTGCAAGCGCGGTGATCTCAAACTGCGGATGCCCTTCCAGGAGCTGCACAAAGCGCTGACCCACCGTGCCTGTCGCACCCAGGATTCCTACCCTATATCTCTTAGCCATTCGTGTTTACGATCGGTCCTTCCTGACGAGATCAAAGAACTTCCTTCATCCTCTTAACGCCCTCGGCCATTCTCTCTTCGGTATTGCAGAACGAGATCCTTAGAAATCCCTTCCCTTCATTTCCGAATGCGATACCCGGCACCGTCACTACCCGGTTCTGCAGGAATCTTTCAGCGATCTCGATGTCGTCGCCAAGGCTGCGCACATCGAGCATCGTATAGAATGCGCCCTCCGGAGACGTCGCTTTCAAACCCAGCTCAGTCGCAAAAAGATCGACTAAAAATTCGCCCCGCTTCTTGTAGACATCACGGGCGTACTGCTTGGCTGCCTCCGCCTCCGGCGTCCATGCCAGGAGCGATGCTTTCTGAGTAATGGTCGATGTACAGACCGTAGTGAATCCGTGAAGAACCTGGATCGCGTTAATAACTTCCGGATCCTTGCACGCCGCCCATCCGAGCCGCCAGCCCGTCATAGACAAGCTTTTCGAAAGACCGCTGACAATTATCGTGCGATCGTAAAACTCGCTCGCCGAGCGAGGCCGTTCGCCGAAGTAAAGATCGCTATAGATCTCGTCCGAGATCAGCCAAATCCCCGTGCCCTCGAGCGCCGCCGCGATCTCCATTAGATCGCCCTCGGTCAGGATCTTCCCCGTCGGATTCGACGGCGAGATCACAACCGCAAGCTTTGTACGTTCGGTGATGCGCGATTTGAAATCTGAGATATCAAATTTGAAATCGTTATCGGCCGGCATTCGATAATAGACCGGCGTCGCTTCGGCGATCCGTGTGCACGCATCGTATGCCGGGAAGCTCGGATCAGGCAGCAAGACCTCGTCGCCCGCGTCGACCGTGCAGAGGAACGCATCCGTCATCGCTTCCTGCGATCCGCATGTCACGACAACCCCGGTTCGCGGCAGGTCTAGATGTGGGTATTGCTCAGCGATCTTGTCCCGCAGGGCGGGGATTCCCGGGTGCGACGTGTATCCGTTTTGCTCCTCGACCGCGATGCGTGCGGCTTCGGCACGCATGAAATCCGGTGTTGGAAGATCTGGCTCGCCGAGACCGAAATTGATGCTCTCAGGCAGGGCGCGTTCGAAGAACTGCCGGATCAGCGTTGGTTGCAGTCCGCGGAGACGCGCGGGCAATTGAAACGATCTTTCTTTCAGGGACTCGACGCGTGCGCTCATTCGCGGTCTGACGCCTCCAGGTCTTCCTCGAGGTCCTCCCGGACATCCCCGACTTCGGCATTGAATTCGCCCTCGGCCGTCGTGAGCGGATCACCGGTCAGTACACCGCCGATCGATTCGATCGTCCCGATTATCTTCTGCCCGAGGCCCGAGACATTGTCGCCTAAACCGTGGTCTTCTTTCTCTTCTGGTTCGTTCATTTCTTTCCGTTTATATTCTAGGCGATTATCGCGATCTTGTCAGAATCCCCGCGATTTCGGAGTGCGGTTCGGAGTGCAAGCTTTAGCTTGTCAGACAGCGAAGAAACAAGCTGAAGCTTGCACTCCGAACGTAGAAACAAGCTGAAGCTTGCACTCCGAACTTTAAAGTCTGGCCCAGCCCAGTTCCGTCTTACTGAACTGTTCCGTCGTCGCAAGATGGAATCCAGCCGTCTCGATACCGCATTGAAAGCGTCGAACGGTCAACACCGACGGCTCGAACTCGAGAAAGTTGAACGAATTGTCTTCTCCTCTCTCGCGCCGAGATGCGGCAGTGCCGGCCTGAATGATCAGCGCCGAGTAGCCGTTGTCGAGGCGATACCGGCGGGCCGAATGTGTTATGTGGCTGACGTGGAGGTGGCCCGCGAGAAAGATATCGGCACCACATTCGACCAGCCGCGGCATGACCGTTTTCGCTCCGCCAACTATATCGTCCTCGTCGAAGCCGTCGGGCAGGTCGAACGGGTGATGAGTGACGATAACCTTCTCGGCCGATTCGTCGATGTCTCGAAGACGGGTTTGGAGATCCGCTACCTGCGCTTCGCTAACGCGGCCGCCCTTGATCGTCAATGACCGGGCCGTGTTGATGCCGAACACGGCGAGCTCGTCATCGACATAACGCGGCGAGAGATCGTCGGTGATGTAGCGGCGGTACTTTGTAAGCGGATTGATAAAACGATCGAGAACGTTGTAGAGCGGAACATCGTGGTTCCCCGGTACGATGAGCTGCGGCGTCGGCAGCATATCGAGAAACGCACGTGCCTCGCGGAACTGTGAGGCTCGTGCCCGCTGCGTAAGATCTCCTGACACGACGATCAGATCCGGGCGCAGCTCACATACCTTCACCAAAATGCAAGTCCGAGATATGTGCGATCGTCCGCATAAGAATTAGTTTCTGGTTCCTGGTTTCTAGTTTCTAGTTCGTGCGTTTCTGATTGTCTTCCTTTGCGTCTTTGCGACTTTGCGGGAGGACATTCCCCGGTTAGTCGAAATTCGACGCGGACAAGTGAGGTTCTCCCGCAAAGTCGCAAAGACGCAACGGTCGGAAACTAGAAACTAGAAACTAGGAACTAGGAACTATCACCTTCAGCGCTTTCGGAACGATCCGGTAGTGAA
>CAMLKY010000322.1 GCA_946480545.1 uncultured Acidobacteriota bacterium | reverse complement strand
TCAACGTGCTCCTGGAAGGTACCCCGCGACATATCGACCTCGCTGCAGTCGAGACGGCTATTCTCGATACCGAGGGCGTCGGCGGAGTTCATGATCTGCATGTCTGGACGATCTCTTCCGGGATCGATGCGCTGTCGGCACATATCAGTCATGACGATTCGGTTTCGCATTCCGAGCTGCTCGCCGTCGTCCGCGGCAAGCTGCATGACCGCTTCGGGATCGATCACCTTACGATCCAAATGGAAACGCTCGATCTCGAGGCCGAGGCCGTCTACATCTGCGAAACGGGCACGAAGTGTTTCGAACCGACGGTAAAGGGAAAGACCGCTGCCGGGAAGCTTGGCTGAAGGTAAGAGCGGCCACAAAGTGGCCCTTCCGGACCTGCGAATCTGGTTACGAATCAAGACTAATCCTGAGCAACTTCGGATCGTGCGACATTCGCAGGTCCGGAAGAGCCACTTGTGGCCGCGAACTTGGCCCACTCCAGATCAGATAGCTATCCCTGGCTTGCGCGCAGTCTTCACTTTTGCATCGAATAACGCTTCAAGCGACACTAGCTTGATGTCCGAGATCCATCTCAAATACGGCCGCGATTCGCTCACGTTTCTATTCGATGAACGTTTAGAGCTGCTCGAAAGAAACGGGGTCCAGGTACCACTCACCGACATCGAGATCGACAGAAAGCTCGACGGCCCCATCGATTCAGCGCTGCTCGAAGACATCGTCGCACCTGGAGACAAGGTCCTCTTCGTCGTTCCCGATGCAACCCGGAGTACCGGGAGCGGGCAGATCATCAACCTGATGGTGCGGCGTTTGATCGCGAACGGCACCGTGCCATTCGACATCAGCGTCATTTTTGCGACCGGCATCCATCGACCGGTTACCGAGACAGAGAAGCAGGAGATCCTGACTCCGTTCATCGCACAGCGGATCAAGACACTCGACCACAGCCCGCGCGATCTGATGCGTATCGCACGCGTGGGCGAAATTGCAGACGGCATCGCGGTCGAGCTCAATCGCGCACTTCTCGATGCAGATCACATCGTACTCATCGGCGGCGTGACGTTTCACTACTTCGCCGGCTTCACAGGCGGGAGGAAACTCGTCTGTCCGGGGCTGGCCTCTACGCGAACGGTGACGGCGACACACCGTCTGGCTTTTGACTTTGAGCGGAAGGCGAGACGCGAGGGCGTGGGAACGGCGCTGCTCGACGGCAATCCCGTCCACGAGGCATTCATGAGCGCCGCCGCAATGGTGCGGCCGGCATTCGCCGTGAGCTCGATCGTCGACGACGAGGGGAATGTTGTGGATCTATTCTGCGGCGATTGGATCACGTCGCATCGCGCCGCTTGTGATGCTTATGCCGAACGTAACACTGTCGCGATCAGCGAGAAACGCGGTGCCGTCATCGTTAGTTGCGGCGGATCTCCGTACGACATAAACATGGTCCAGGCCCACAAGGCTCTCGAGGCCGCATCGCATGCGTGTACCGATGGCGGAACCATCATCCTGCTCGCAGCGTGCAGCGAGGGGATGGGCCGCCCTGATTTTCTGGATTGGTTCGACGCGGCGGACAGTGCGGCGCTGGCTGAGCGGCTGTGCGAGAGTTATCAGGTCAACGGGCAGACCGCCTGGAGTCTTCTCAGAAAGACCGAGCGGTTCCGCGTAAAGATCGTGACCGAGCTCGATGCTTCGTCGGTGCAGAAATTGCGAATGGAAAAGATCGAGCCGGCCTCGATCGCTGAAGATCTAAGCCGGCATCGTAATGGTTATATTGTTCCCTCTGGAGCGCGTGTGCTGATCAGGACTTCTTGAGCTGGAAGGTTCGCGAGATCGAGTCTGTCTGATTTCTGATCGAGCGGAGCTTATCGCGAAAGCCCGTGAAGCGGAGAACGTAAACTGTCGTGTCATTCGCCCGCAGAAAATAGAACCTTCCGCTCATCGGGCGTCCGGCGCGCACGAACTCGTAGTTAAAGATCGATCCGCGCATCCGTCCCGTAAAATTCTCATCCGGACCGGCGACGTAACCCGGCAGAAACTGAAGCTTCTGCTCCTCATCACGCACGACATCCGCAAGGATCGTATCCTTCGGCACAGTTAACTTACGCACCTCAAGATGCCCGTCATTGCGGTCGATGAAAACATACTCGACATTCGGCTTTGCCGCTGACGGCCGGACGGTCATCTTCCACCGCTCGTCAGGAATGTCGAAAATGTAATCGACATCCGGCGAGCTAAAGCTGCTCTGCTGTCCGAACACGGCGGCGGCCGCTGCAAGGACAAGCAACATCGAATAAAGGATCGAAACCGGTTTCGTTTTCATCGTTATTTTTGGTTCGGTGATTTCGCAGATATTCTAGCCCAAAACGGGCTGATACCGAACTTTTAGATGGCGCCTGGGCGGTTCTATGTTGTCCTCTACGCGGCCATAGAGAAAAGCTAAAAACTTCGCCCATCGGTAATTTGCAGGCGTCTAATCTTCGAGAACGGCCGTCATAAAAGCTGGTTCTATAGTAGTTTTTCCCGAGGTATTGTTCTGATGAAAGGGTCATTTTTCCGACAGTTTCTGGTTTTGTTTTTGACGTACGCCTTTGTCACGCCGTTGTGGGCCGCGACGGCCGATGCGAGATCGTCGAAACCGCTCACCGAAGATCAGAAGATAATCCACGTCCTTAACCGTCTGGGTTTCGGAGCACGTCCGGGTGATGTGGAGAAAGTTCGTGCGCTTGGTCTGCAGAAGTACATCGAGCAGCAACTCGATCCGGCATCGATCAACGATACGGTTGCTGATGCTAAGGTCGCAAACCTCGAGGTCTTCAAGATGTCGACGGCCGAGGTCTTCGCAAAGTATCCGAATCCAGGAGCGCTCCTTCGTCAATTGGAAGGTGGACGGCAGGCGCAGGCCGCTGGTGCAGACCAAACTCCGATGACCGCCGACCAGCAACGCGAGCGCCAGCAAAAGTTGCAGCGGCTCTACCGTGAGTATGACCTCCGTCCCGCAAGACAGCTCGTGCCGCAGATCGCCGCCAACCGCGTGTTGCGGGCCGTCTATTCGGAACGCCAGCTTCAGGAGGCGATGGTCGACTTCTGGCAGAATCACTTCAATGTATTTTCAGGTAAGGCCGCAGTTCGTTGGTATATCCCGAGCTACGAACGCGATGTGCTTCGCAAACACGCGCTCGGAAATTTTCGCGATCTGGTGGTTGGGACCGCTCAGCATCCGGCGATGCTTTTCTTTCTCGACAATTTCCAGTCGGTCGCGCCGAATACGCAGCAGCCAGCCGGACGCGGGCTTCAGCAGCTTCTTCGAAACGGCAATCTAAACGAGCGGCAGCGCGAGCGTATAAAGCGTCGGCAGGGTCTGACGGATGCCGAGCTCGACCAACGGATCAAGCAGATGCAGGCGCTTGGGCAGCGCCAGCGCGATCGCGGCCTAAATGAGAACTATGCTCGCGAGCTTATGGAGCTTCATACGCTCGGCGTCGACGGCGGCTACACGCAGAAAGACATCGTCGAGGTCGCACGTGCATTCACCGGATGGACGATCGCCGATCCACGTGGCTACCGTCGTGCGGCTGCATACGATATCAAGGGCCAGGATAATCGCGCTCTCGAGCGGCTTCAGCGAATGGCCGGCGTTCCCGACGACATCGAAAGCGGGGAGTTTTACTTTAACGAACGAAGCCACGACAAAGGTGAAAAGATCGTCCTCGGACAAAAGGTCAACGACGGCGGTGTGAAGGATGGCCTAAAGGTTATCGACATTCTCGTGAAGCATCCGTCGACGGCAAAGTTCATCGCGCGAAAGCTGGCAGTGAAGTTCGTCAACGACAACCCGAGCGACGCGCTTGTGAAGCGCATCGCCGATGCCTTCTCGAA
>CAMLKY010000321.1 GCA_946480545.1 uncultured Acidobacteriota bacterium | reverse complement strand
GGAGTGCTGCTCCTTGCTTTCTCGGACTGGCTGGCAAAACCGTTCTTCGCAATGACGGAGACCTTTCACGCGTTGATGATGTCGCTGCCGCTGCTATTTTCGGAGTGGGATTGGACAAGTTTTCGGGTGCCCGTGTATACCGGTCCGGCACGCATTGTCTATGTCGTGTATGCGGTCGCGATGTTGGTTCTCGGCTGCGCCCAGCTCAAGTGGGATCCATTTTCCATCACTCAACCGAAGCGTATCGGCGGAGCCGTTTGGCGCGGTGCATTCACGGCGATCATTCTCGGTGCGTTGATCCTCATCCATCCGTTTAGTTCGCCTCGACCAGACGGAATGCTAAGAATCGACTTCCTTGATGTCGGTCAGGGCGACTCTGCGCTTGTAACTTTTCCAGACGGCCGCACAATGCTCATCGATGGAGGCGGTCGTCCCAATTACTCCGAAGGATCGGGCCTCGAACCGGATGTTCCCGGTATCGGCGAATCGGTCGTCTCGGAGTTTCTCTGGGAGAAGGGATATTCAAGCATCGATTACGTAGTCGCCAGCCACGCGGATGCCGATCATATGCAGGGGCTCGTCGACGTCGCCAAGAACTTTCGCGTCGCCAACATTCTCATCGGACGAGAGGCATCCGGCAACCCATACTACGACGCGTTGATAAACGTGGCACTTGATAGTGCTGTGCCGGTGACGATCGTCTCTCGGGTTCGCACCTTCGATATCGGCGGCGCCACGGTTTCGATTTTGCATCCCTCGAGCCAACCGCTCATCGGCGAATCATCGAATGACGCTTCGATCGTCGTTCGGATCGACTTTGGTGTTCGATCGATCCTTCTCACGGGTGACATAGAACGCGGGGCCGAGTCAGAGCTACTGGATCAAGGCTTCATGCTCGGAACCGACATCGTGAAGGTGCCCCATCATGGCAGCCGTACGTCTTCAACGGCAGAGTTCGTACGCGAAACCGATCCGGTTCTTGCGATCGTGTCGGTAGGCAGGCGCTCGAGATACGGGCATCCGCATGCTGAGGTGGTTGAACGCTGGAAGAATGCCGGGGCAGAGGTGATAACGACGGGGCAATCTGGAACGATAACGGTAAAGACCGATGGGGCCGATCTGTCAGTCGAAACATTCGCGGCCCAATGAAAAACGCCCGAGGATTTGAGTTTCAAACCGTCCGAGCGTTCCATTTAGTTGTCCTGTTTACGCAGACTATACGGGACGTGCGCGCGAGTGTCAAGGCCTTTCTAAAGAATTACTTTAACTAACTCTGTCTAAACTCAATGTTTGAAATGGCGAACTCCGGTGAAGACCATGGCGATGCCATGCTCGTCGGCTGCGGCTATCGAGTCGGCATCCTTTACAGAGCCGCCCGGCTGAATTATCGCTGAGACGCCAAGTTTCGCGGCCTCGTCGACATTGTCGCGAAAAGGGAAGAAGGCGTCCGACGCGAGCGATGCACCCCTCAGACTAAGATCGAACCTTTCGGCACGCATGGCGGCGATCCGGATCGAGTCGACTCGGTTCATCTGACCCGATCCGACACCCAGCGTATGGACGTCGTTTGCGATGACGATCGCGTTCGATTTGACGTGCTTACAGACCCGCCACGCTAATAGCAACGATCGAACTTCGTCATCCGTCGGCTTTTTCTGTGTGACGACGTTGAGATTCTCGATCCCGATTCGATGGTCGTCCACGTCCTGTACGAGGAAGCCGCCGGAGAGTTGTTTGTACTCCAAGGTGGAACGGCGATCATCATCGGTACTGCCTATCTTCAATAGCCGCAGATTCTTCTTACTCTTAAAGATCTCGATCGCTTCATCCTCATAATCAGGAGCGACGATCACCTCGGAAAAAACCTCGATCACGGAACGAGCAACGACGGCATCCACGGGACGATTAAACGCCACAATGCCGCCAAAAGCCGAGACCGGATCCGTGGCCAGCGCACGTCGATAAGCTTCTTCATTCGTCGTCCCCAGGCCGACGCCCGACGGATTCGTGTGCTTTATGATCGCAACGGCGCACTCGTCGAAGTCCTGTACGAGATTCCACGCGGCCTCGGCATCGACATAGTTGTTGAACGACATCTCTTTGCCGTGAAGCTGCGCAGCATTGGCAATGCCGCCGGTTTCGCCGGTCACGTAAAGTGCAGCTCGCTGATGCGGGTTCTCGCCATAACGAAGATCATCGATCTTTGTGAGGTGAAGATCGCGCGACGCTTCGAATCCGGGTGCGTATCCGCGATCGATCTCTTCGGGCCCGTCTTCGATATCGTCCGATTCGATGAACACCAGGTTCTGCAGCGGGTTCAGCGGTTCCAGACTCGCTAGTTGCTCGTCGGTCAATTGACGCGCAAGGTACGAGGAAATCGCGAGATCGTAGCTCGCGGTCCGTGTGTACGCGAGAACGGCGAGCCGTTGGCGCGTCTCGAGCGATAGCGATCCGCCGTTGGAGTCAAGTTCCTCGATCAGCTTCGGATAAAGTTTCGGATCGGTAACAACCGCTACATCGCGCCAGTTCTTCGACGCAGAGCGGATCATTGCCGGCCCGCCGATGTCGATATTCTCCACCGCCTCTTCGAGTACGACGCCGTCCTTTGCGACCGTCTCTTCGAACGGGTAGAGGTTGATAACGACCATATCGATCGGCTCGATGCCATGTTCGTTCATCGAGGCCACATGATTCTCGTTATCGCGGAGTGCGAGGAATGCTCCATGGATCTTCGGGTGAAGCGTCTTTACGCGCCCGTCCATCATTTCCGGGAAACCGGTAACTTCTGAAACGTCGCGAACGTCGAGTCCGGACTCGCGAAGCGACTTGGCGGTCCCGCCGGTCGATATGATCTCGACACCAAATTCGGTGAGCCGGCGTGCGAATTCCACGGCTCCGGTTTTATCTGAAAGGCTTATTAGTGCTCGTTTGATCTTCCTAAGCTCGGTCATAAAAATCGAAAAGCGGCCGATAGCGACCGCTCATAAAAAATAATAGTTCAACAATGCGCTGCGGGCTTCTGAGCGCAGCGAAGCAGTCCGACATCGGAGCCAACCGCCTAGAAAAAGAAACGTCCCAAAAAGAGGAGGCTCAGAACAAATACAAGGGCGTATATGACGATTTTGATAAGACTCATGAAATTAACTATCCTCAGAAGAGTCTAGAACGCCTACGAGCAAGCAACTAGTTTAGTTCTGAGTTATTTTCGATGTCAAAGGCCTTTCGATTGGTTTCCCTGGTTATGATCTCAACGATACTTGCTGGCGCGATTGCAGCACAGGACGTTGAAGTAACTATCACGATGGACCTTCGCAGCCCGACGGCGTCAGTCAGTGGTCGCACGAAATCACGTCTAGTTACTCAAAGACACCTTACTTTCAGCGCACTACGATTGGGACGGATCGGCTCGCGAGCCGAATATCCGATCTTCGACTCACAAACGCTGCGGGGCAACCGGTCTCGGTCAGGAAGCTAATGGACGGTGAATACCTGACAGAAGCGGACTTTGAGAACTGGTCGTACAAGGTCGATCTGACGCCTACCGGCAAGCGGGCGGCAGCGGCACACGCCTCATGGTTTGCGGACGGAGTCGGGATCCTCATGCTTCGGGATCTGCTGCCCCAATTTCCTGAGGCATCTGCAGCGGTCAGGTTTGACACGCCGGGCGATCGGTTCGCGGTGAGCCCGTCACAGATATATTCGGCCGAGGCCAAAACTGGCGATTCTTACAAGGTCGAGAATGTGGATCACGCGATCTTCTATGTCGGCGAGCAGTGGGCGCCGCAAATCGACGTCAGTTCGACGCCGATCCTTCTCTCGGGAACATGGAATTTCGAAGCTCAGGACGTCGGAGCGATGTTGAATGAAATAGTTGCTCATTACT
>CAMLKY010000320.1 GCA_946480545.1 uncultured Acidobacteriota bacterium | reverse complement strand
GCTCGTTCAGGAAGAAGACCTCGACCTGAGCGACCGGCTGAAAGACGACGACCTCGCACTTAGTTATCTCTGTCTTCGCGACGAGTACGGAGCGGGTAAATTATCCATCGGCTAGGCCGCCCATCGGATGTTTGGGTGAAAGCACGTACGTAAGTCTCGTGATGCCACTCTGATCTTGCCAGCCGCGATCTACTAAACTCATATCGAGGAGCTTGTGGTTACAATTCAGAAGACGGCAATTACCGGGGGACGCACATTAGGTGACAACGGGGGTGAAGTAATGAAATTGATGATCGCTTATGACGGGTCAACGTATGCAGACGCTGCGATCGATGATCTTGTCCGTGCCGGGCTGCCGGACGCCACGGAAGCCCTGGTCGTGTCGGTGACCGATCCATCGGCTGCAAGAACCACAGTTTCCGAGTTCGATTTGATTTCCGCCGCGACACGCAGGATCGACTCGGTTCTGGCACATGCGAAGATCCAGCGCAAACAAGGTTGGGAATGGACGGAACGCATCGCTGCGAACGCGGTCGAGACGATCCACGCCCGGTTTCCGGATTGGGTTATTCGCTCGGAAGTATTGGACGGGGATCCGGCAGATGCGCTGCTCGACAAAGCAAATCAATGGCGGCCCGACCTGTTGGTAATGGGCTCGCAAGGCCGCTCGGCGGTCGGGCGATTCTTTCTTGGCAGCGTGTCGAAGTCCGTCGCGGAGTCGGCGTCCTGCTCTGTTCGCGTAGCACGAGCGGGATTTGCAAGAGCAGAAGGCGAGCCCTCGAAGATAATGTTGGCCGCGAAGGACCCCTCGGCTGCTGAGCTCGTCGTCGAATCATTGGGCCGACGCATTTGGCCGAGCGGAACCGAGGTCAGTCTTATCGCGGTCGACGATGGAGTGAGTGCACATCGTGTCTCCGCCTTTTATGCGGATGGGAAGGCGATCTATGAACAGATCCTTGAGCGACTTGCCCATACGGACGTTTCGGCATCCGTGAAACTAGTGAGTGGTGATCCAAAAGCGATCGTTCTGGAAGCCGCCGAGACATGGAGACCTGATGCGATCTTTATGGCCGGCGAAGCGGCTGCCGATGCAGCACTTGATGAAACAGCGACGAGTTTGATAACGAGTGCCAAATGCACGGTTGAAATAGTTCGTTAAACGGTCGGTGTCTGCCTTGTGCGAGAATGGTTGAAACAGTATGTCAACAATCAGCGAAACAAATCTGCCCGGTGTAGGGCGTAAATTTCAGATCGAAACTGTACGTGGCGATCAACTGGTTATTGTTATCCACGATGACGGTGACCGCGAGATCTATCACTTTGCCAAAAAGAATCTCGACCGCGCCGCATCGGTCATTATCCTGAGCGACGGCGAGGCGCGCCAGTTCGCCGGAATTGTCGGCGGTCTGACGTACGTGCCAAAAGCGCTCCCCACTGCGGAAGTCGTGCTGGACGATCTCGTCCTCGATTGGTTCACTATCGAGCCGGGCGCGGCCGCGATCGGAAAGACGATTCGCGAGCTGCAGGCGAGGACCGCGACCGGAGCCTCGATCGTATCGCTGGTCGAGCCCGATCACGTCAAACGCACGAATCCTGAGGCCGATACGGTTCTCAATGAAGGAGCGACCCTTATCCTGGCGGGCGATCGGAAAACAATAGCCGCTCTGAAAAAGCTACTGATACACGGGAAAGTATAGCCAATGGATAATGTGGTCCTGGAGATCGGTCTGGCGCTCGGCCTGATTGCATTTGCGGTTCTGGCGGCAAACCGACTCGGTCTTTCAAACATTCCTTTTCTGATCGTCATCGGGATGGCGGTTGGGCCGCACGCGCCGCAGTTCGGCGTCTTTGATTTTCGTTTTATCGAGACCGGATCGCTGATCTCTTACATGGGTCGGATCGGCGTCCTTTTCCTTCTGTTCTACCTCGGCCTTGAATCGAACGTCACGCGCCTCATAAAAGCAGGCCGGTCGATCATGACGGGCGGCTCGATCTACATCACGATCAACTTCTTCGTCGGTTCCCTGTTCGGTTACCTCGCCGGATTTCCCTTTCGCGAGACCCTCATCATCGCCGGGCTCACGACCGTCTCTTCGAGCGCGATCGTTGCGAAGGTCCTGTTTGATTACCGTCGAACCGCGAATCCCGAGACCGGGCTGATTCTCGGCATCACGATGTTCGAGGATGTTTTTCTCGCGATCTATCTTGCACTCATATCCGGAATCGTTCTCAGCGGCGCATCTTCGTTTGCCGGGGTAGCGTCATCCGGCGGCATCGCTCTCGGCTTCATCGTCGGACTTGTCCTGATCGGCAGATGGGCGACGCCGGTCCTCAACCGTCTGTTCAGGATCTCATCGAATGAGATATTCGTGATCGTCGTCTTCGCGTGTCTCTTCCTGCTTGCCGGACTTGGCGAAACGATCCACGTCGCAGAATCGATCGGGGCACTGCTTCTCGGGCTGGTGCTTGGTGAAACCGAGCATAGCGATCGGATGGAACGTCTTGTCGTTCCGTTTCGAGACTTCTTCGGGGCAATATTCTTCTTCGGATTTGGTCTGTCGATCGATCCGTTCACTCTCGGTGGCGCCGCCTGGCTTGCGATCGGGGCAGCTTTGTTATCGCTTATCGGTGTGACGATCGCGGGTTTGATCGTCGGAAAACGATCCGGGCTGTCGCCGGTGGGCTCGTTGAATACGGGTTTTACGCTGCTGGCTCGCGGTGAATTCTCGATCATCATCGTGAACCTCGCGATCGCGGGCGGCCTGATGGCCGTTCTGCAGCCGTTCGCCGCACTCTACGTTCTTATACTCGCCAGCGCATCGCCGCTTCTCGCGAAGGAATCGGAACGCATTTACGGCTTGTACTCGGCGATCGCCGAACGGATCGAGGCGGCAAGGAAGCCGGCAGAAGATGAAAACGACTTGGACGAGGTCGAGGACGAGCCCGAAGGCTCGACCGATAGTCGATAAGGAACGCGACCACATCGCAGCGGTTCTCACCACTGCTCCCGAACTCTTCCTCTCGTCATCCGCTTCTGCGTTTCATATCCAGTTTGTAACTTCACGTCACATTTTCTAGTCGTTGCGAAATTGTTAGCGCCGACAATGAATACGCGCGCATCAAAAATCGCAAAGTATTTTAGGAAGTGTTTTCATGGCGCAGAATACCAGCGTTCAGAGACGGAAGAGGGAAACGGTCGAGGAGAAGATCTCAGCCTTACGCGAGAATGCCTTTGCACTCATAAAAGAAATTCGTGAGCTGGACTCGGTGGCATTCGCCGATGTGAGCCGCGGAATAGATTTGGCAAAGGAGGTCCGGCGTCTGGAGATAAGGCTGATCGGCAGAGCGCTGGAAGAGACCAACGGCCACCAGGTCAATGCGGCGCGGCTGCTCGGACTCAAGGTCACGACCTTACATGCCAAGCTAAAGCGCTACGGGCTGGACCCGAACGACGCACCGTGGCAGGACGAAGCGGCCGGATAATTTGTGCAATACAAGTAATTTACGAAGAAGGGGAAGGATATGGGTGTCACCGGAAAAACCAATGGACTTAACGAGAAAAGCTGGAACAGGCAGACCAGGAATTTAAAGACACTATCTCGTCTGCTGCATCAGGACCTGCAGAAAGTAGAAACGCTTTTCTGCCTCGACCTGAAGGAAAATATCGATCTGTTCGACGAGGTGCGGAGATTCGAAATGAACCTGATCACTACCGCATTGCTGCATACGGGCGGCAGCCAACGCCGCTCGGCAGCGCTCCTCGGCATCAGCCCTTCCAACCTCCACTACAAGATGAAAACCTACGGGATAGTTTCGCGCCGGAAGAACAAGCCAGGAACATTCGCGCCGCGAGTGATCTAGTTGGCGGGAAGGTTCAACTTCT
>CAMLKY010000319.1 GCA_946480545.1 uncultured Acidobacteriota bacterium | reverse complement strand
TTATGACCACATGATCCGCGGGATCACCGGTCAGCAAAGGTGACAAAGTGCCCCATCTGATCACTGACTCGACGACCAATCTGCTAAATGAGTTTGCAACCGCAACCGGAATCGGGCATCTTAATAGACAGTCCTACTCTTCGCACTCCGCAACTGTAGCGGATGCTAATCAAAAAACGGTTTTTGGATAGATCAAAGAGAGCAGGTTAAATAATTAAGCGTAGAAGTCGCTCTTGTACTTTTTGAGCATCCGTAACAGATCCTTCGTTGCCTACCGTTTCCTCGAAGCCAATCCGATTCCGATACTTCTCCAGACGTTCCCGAAAAGGGAAAGGAAACAATTTAATGTCAACGAAACTTTACGTAGGAAATCTTTCCTTCAACACATCATCGCAGGACCTCGAAACAATGTTTGCCGAGGCCGGCACAGTTCAGACAGCCAACGTGGTCGAAGATCGCGACACCGGCCGTTCACGCGGCTTCGGATTCGTCGAAATGTCGACCAAGGAAGAGGCTAATACCGCGATCTCTACCTTTGACGGCAAAGATCTCGATGGTCGCAACATCAAGGTAAACGAAGCCAAACCGCGTGAAAATCGCAGTGGCGGCGGTTACGGCGGCGGCGGCCGTGGTGGTGACAGAAACCGCTGGTAGTACCGAACCGCTTCATCTCTGAAGCGAGCGAGAAATAACGCCTTCGGTCGAGAACTTCGACCGAAGGCGTTGTTTAGTTATTACGCGGGACGAAGGTGCCCGCGTATTTTTCAAGAGAACGGGTGCGAGATTACAATATAGGTGACTATGAAAGAAGAACTGATAGAACTGGCGGGTGTCGTAGTGGACAAACAGCCGAATGCTTTCTTTAAGGTGCAGATCAACGAAAGCGAGCACATCGTACTCGCAACGATCTCTGGGCGCATGCGACGAAACAGAATCCGGATCCTGATGGGCGACCGCGTCGACGTAGAGCTCTCACCCTATGACCTCTCCAAAGGCCGCATCACATATCGACATAAATAGGCCCACTCGGGTGACGTTCCGAATTGACGGCTTTAAGGGACAGCGGATCCAACACAGATAACAAAAGCATAAGTGCTTGTCGCTCTGGCTTGTCTCCTGCCGGACGCTGTCGACGATGAGGAAACTAATCAAATGCGGCCGACTCCTCAGACGCTTCATTTGACGACACACTGAAGGCGCGAAGGACGGCGATCCAACCGGTGATCAAAAGCGCAAACCGAAGATAGTTCCATGACTTAAAGCTGTTGACGAGTGCGGTGATCTCGTCTCCGCTTAATCCTGCGCCGCCCGTCGCCTGCGTTTGATTCAATATCGGGATGAAAAATCCGAAGGTCATGATCCCGACGATGAGACCGATTACACCCGCTACTCTCACCCACATTCGAATCCGTAGAGGCATCCAAAACGACGCGATCAAGAGTGCTATCGAGCACAAGTAATAGGCGGGGCTTACAACGATGAAAAAGCGCGCCTGGACGGTTCCATATGGCCACTCCCTCACAGACTCGGGTGGCGAGCCTTGCCATAGCGGTGATAATACCGTGTGTTCAAAGATGCCGCCGCCGATCAGGATGCCGGTGATCAACACCGACGCCCAAAGAATGATGCGTGAAATGATCTTCTTTCTGTTCATGGTTTATCAGGTTCCTTGAAGGGTATTGACTAAACTGAACGTGCGCGGTCGACATATTACCATGAAAAACCGACGAAAAGTTCGAACCTGCGCGGTGGTAAGTTGCGAGAAACTGCGCGAATAAGAACCGGAACCTAGGTACTGGGGAACGACCGGGATCGGCATGCGGACGTCCGTCGACGCTCGCCCGACTAACCCCAGGACATGAAGCCCCAGGTCCCCGTAATAGAGATCGGACCGCCTTAATCACTGGGTCGAAATAGAGACGTCTCTCTAATTCCTTTCACACACCTGCCGGTATTTACACGTCTTGCAGAAATTCTCGAGCGGGGTCATTTCGAACTTTTCTTTGGGGAAGGGGATGTTGAGCTCGGGGATCTCGCAGTATTCGTACATCGCATCGGTTTGTTCTCGGACGCGCATCGCGAAATCGTCGATGTCATATTCTGTGAGCACCACCGACATCTCTTTGTACTCGGGCAGAAGGTAAGCGACAGTCGTCGTGATGTTCGAGAGGTCGGTGCCGAACTGGAAGTTGGCCCAGCCGGCGTAGCCTCGGAGCTGGACGCTGTGCTTGGCATAGTCTTCTTTTCCCGTCTTCCAATCGATGATGTGCAGCCGGTCCTCTACCGGGAAAAGGAAATCGACCTTACAGTAAGCTTTTTGATTGTCGATGCGGCACTCGCCGAAACGATTGTTGTCCTCGAACTCGATTATCCAGTCGTCCTTTGACACAAGCGCCTCCTCGAAGAGCCATTGCAGCCGGCCGCTCTCGAGAAAGTTCTTCATCGCGAGCATCACCGGCTCGAAGATCTCGGTGTCAAAGTCGATGGCGTCTCGGCGTTTGTAATAGACGTCCTCGAACGTTTTCTCGCGGCAGACATCGTGCGTCAGGCGCCGCGCGTAATCGTAGAACTTCTCGCGATCGATCTCTTCGGCGGATTTCTGCAGACGGCTGAGCAGCGCCTGGATGAGCTTGTGTGCGATGTTGCCGATCTCGAGTGGAACCGTCGTGAGATCTTTGAGGATGCTGAGGGTCGCAAGGTTCTCAATGTCACGCTTGCGGTAATACTCGTAATAGTACTTCCGCTTGCACTGCTGAAAAGTGTTGTAGCGCGAGTAGGACCATCCGAGGATGTCCGTGAATTCGAACTTGCGCAAACGGTCGTAGTATGTGGACATCGAGGCGAGGGAACGCTGAAAGGTAAGTTAGCACGGGAAAGGAGAACTGAGAAGTGAAACCGGGCGCTCGTCTGGTGCGCGAAGCTGTTGATTCGTGGTCCGGTCCTACGCCTGAAAACCACGAATCAACATGAGTCGCCACGAAACAGTGATGAGATAGGACACCGTGACCAAACAAGGATTCAAAGTCCAAATCTAAAATTTGAAACTTGGATCGGCCATGATGTCGAAGTCGGATACGTTGTCGTCCAGGTTTATGGACCTCGGCGAAAAGTTGTACCGCTTGTGCGTTACCTCAACGATATATGACTCGCCTACCGGAATGTCCTCGATGGCATATTGACCGAAGCCGTTCGAAATAGACGTCCAAATATCACCATCCTGCGCGGTGAACCGAACGATCGCATTTGAGATCGGTTCGCCACCGGAATCGACAACCCGCCCGGTCACGATTGCTCCACCAGCGCTCGGTTCGATAAAGCAGACGATATCCGAATGCGAGTGTGCGATCACGAGGTCAGTACTCGCAAGACCGGTTGGCGTAAGAAAAACGTGGAGGGCGTTGACAGTTATGTCACCTGGACCGGCGCTCAGTTGCTCGTTGATGATTATCGTACCGAGGCCGAGCGGGAGTGTGACGATCTGGTTTGGAGCGCCTGTGATAGTGATATCAACCGGTGTTCCCGCGGCGGTTACCGCCAGGTCAGCGACCGACGAACTGCCGGTACAGCTAACAGGCGCCATGATCGAACAGACGCACTGAGTATCGGATTCGATAAGCGTCGCGTTGATGGTAACCGAACCGATCAGCGACGCGTTCAGACTCGTGACCGTCGCATCCGACTGGCTCGTATCTCCGGAGCCGGAAGTGTTCGAGGTTATGACACCGGTCGACAGAACCCCTGTGACATTCGCGCTGGCGATCCCGGCTCCGATGGCTCCGCCGGATGTCGGCAACGGGCCGGTGTCGCCTATGATCGTCGCGACCTGTGATGGCGGAAGCAGCGTAGAAACGCCCAGCCAAACGCCGGTCGCCCGACCGCTGTATTTGT
>CAMLKY010000318.1 GCA_946480545.1 uncultured Acidobacteriota bacterium | reverse complement strand
GCTGATTATGACGGTGACGGGTGGACGGACATCGCGATCTATCGTCCGAGCGACGGCAGTTGGTGGATCTGGAACACGACCACCGCTGAGGTTTCATCATGGTATTTCGGATTGCCCACCGACACGCCGCTTGCCATGCCCGTTATTCCCTTTAGCCCCGTATAGAGCACGGGACTTCAACGAGAACTCACGATCAATGACGAGTAGATCTTTTGCTTTCATAGCGATATTTGCCTTTCTCCTGATCGGATCGTCGAGCGCACAGGCGCAAACGGATCCCGATCCGAACTCACCAACGCCCGTACTTATGGGCTTCGACGATTCCACGCGTGCACTCGCTTCGCCTGACAGCGGCCGCGGCATCCGCTCGGGAATCCCCAAGGGACAGGCGCGTGCGTTCGATATCGGATCGCGGGCCGTTATCTACGTCACAAACATTCAGTTGATGAAAGGCGAAGGTGCTTCGGCGTTTCGCGTCTACGCACAGGATTCGCGCGGGCGGACGTATCGGTTTCCGGTCGTCGATATCCAGCCGGTCAACAAAGAAGGCACCGTATTCGGAATTCTCGTCGAGCTTCGTGATGAGCTCGATTACTGGCCCGAGCCGCCCGCGAGCGGAGATGTGCTCGTCAGCGTCGCGTGGCGCGGGTTGCAGAGCAATCGACTTCGACTCGGCATCGGTATGATCGGCGGCTCGATCCGCGACGATGCTGAAACTAAAACATCTCTCAACAATGAAGCGAACCGCGTCGGCTATCGGTGGAACGGCGATCGGATCCGGTTCCTCGAGCAAGCGACGTTCGGCCCGACCGATGCACTCGACCGGCGTCTGCAGCGGATCGGCCTTCGCACGTGGCTAGCCGACCGCGAACCCGTATCCAAGTTTCCCACTCCGACCTACGACGCTGCAGGCCGACTGCAACGGTCTCATCGACGACGACCAGCCCGATCCCGATCCGTTCTGCTACGTGAATCACTTCACGATGTACCCTGTGCAGAACTGGTTCTATCGCGAGGCATTCTATGGCGACGCTCAGCTCAGGCACCGGGTCGCGTGGGCGCTCTCGCAACTCTGGGTTATCTCGGGCGTCGAGACGCAGCAGTCTAGTCACATGACCGCCTATCACAAGGTGCTCAGCCGGAATGCGTTCGGAAACTGGCGGACTCTGATGCACGAGCTGGCGCTCAATCCGGGCATGGGCGACTACCTCAACATGCGCACCTCGACGCGGTTCGCACCGAACGAGAATTTCGCACGCGAGATACTTCAGCTTTTCAATGTCGGGTTGTTCATGCTCAATCCGGACGGCACATTGAAGACCGACGGCCAGGGGAATCCGATTCCAACGTACGATCAGGAGACGGTGAATAACTTCACGCTCGTGTTCACCGGTTGGAGCTTGTGCGAGACTTCGGCGACGCTTTGTCCGAACCGAGTTCCGGGAGCACCGAACTTCATCGATCCGATGATCCTCGCGAACCCGAACAATCATGACCTGCATGCAAAGACGCTGCTTGAGTACCCGGGCTCGACGACGACGAACATCCCGGCGTGCACGGGGTGCACGGGAACGGCGATCACGACGTACGCCAACAACTCGTTCAACCAGGCGCTCGACAACATCTACAACCATCCGAACGTCGCTCCGTTCGTGAGCAAGTTTTTGATCCAGCAGCTCGTGACCGGCGACCCGACACCGGCCTATGTCGCACGCATCTCCGCGGTTTTCAACGCCAATCGCACGAACCCGACGCAGATGAAAGAGGTCATAAAGGCCATATTGCTCGATCCGGAAGCACGCGGCGATTACAAAACCGAGCCGCGTTACGGAAAGCTTCGCGAGCCGGTTCTGCTCGCGACGAACCTCGCACGGCATTTCGATGTCCGCTCGGCCGACCGCTCGGCGCTTAGCGATGGTGTTCTGACGAACGAGACGAGCGCGATGGGGCAGATCGCTTTCATGTCGCCGAGCGTTTTCAACTACTACCCGCCCGATTACATTGTGCCCGGAACGACTTTGAACGGGCCCGAGTTCGGATTGTTCACGACGGGCACGGCCGTGTCCCGTGTGAACTTCCTCAACACGCTCATATTCAACCGCGTCGAGCCGAACCCGGAGAGACGCGTCATTGTCGGCACGTCGCTCAACTTCGCGGAGTTCGCCGCGCATGCGGAAACCGATCCGTCAGGGAATCTACTGATGGACATGCTGAACTGGCGGATGATGCACGGGACGATGCCGGGTGCGATGCGGATTACCATCATGAATGCGATCCTGACAGTTCCAGCGTCGGATCCGGTGCTCAGGGCAAAACGGGCGATCTACCTGATCGCGACATCCTCGCAGTGGCAGGTGCAGAGATAGATATGAAAGAGAATCGACGCGAATTCCTCAAAAAGTCCGGCAGTGCAGCGCTGACGATGACGGCGCTCGGCTCGCAGTTTCGTCATTTCGGGATGATGAGCGCGGCTACCCAGGCCGCCGCTCCCCCGACCGACTATCGCGCGCTCGTGTGCATCTTCCTGCTCGGCGGCAACGACGGCAACAACAGCATCATTCCGCTTCACAACGACGCGAATCTCAGCAACTACTCTCACTATCATGCCTTGCGAAACGCATACGGTCTGGCACTACCGCAGAATTCCCTTCTGCCATTCAACGTCCCGCGGATGAACAATCTTCTTTACGGATTGCATCCCGCGTTCGGTGTCGGGCAGACGAGCCGCGGTCTGTACGAGCTGTGGAATCAGAACAAGATGGCGATCGTGACGAATGTCGGGACGCTCGCCAAGCCGACGACAAAGGCCCAGGTCTGGGACCCCACACATCCCAAGCCATACAACATGTTTTCGCACACCGATCAGGCCGCGCAGCACCAGACTGGACGCAGCGACCGGCAGGCATTTTCGGGGTGGGCGGGCAGGCTTGCCGATCAGCGTCACGGCGTTGATAATCCCGGAGCCTTTGTCCCGATGATCACGTCGATCGCCGGTGCCCAATTATTCACCGCCGGGCAGATCACGCTTCCGCTGGCGATCGTCGGCGCACCGACGGGACTGGATGTCGTACTGCGCCCGCAAGGGTACGATTCATCGCCGGATTCGCAGGCGCAGCTCGCGGCTTTCAATGCGCTCAGGCAGCAGGATCTGAGCACCGAGATCATCGCAGCCGCGAGTCACGTTACCGACCAGGCGATCACGGTGAACAACAGCCTGCAGTCGTACCAGGAAGTCTCGGTTCCCTTCCCGCCTACTAGCATCGGCAATCAGTTGAAGCAGGTCGCGCGGCTGATCAAGAAGCGGGGCGATCTTAACGTGAAGAGGCAGATCTTTTTCTGTGAGCTCGGCGGCTTCGACACGCACAACCAGCAGCTACCGAACCAAAACCTTCTCATCTCGCAGATGAGCCAGGCGATGCGCTCGTTCTACGACGAGATGGTCACGCAGTTCACGCTTTCCGACTTCTCACGAACGATGAACCCGGCGGGTGCCGGTGCCGGCGTTGGGTCCGACCACGCATGGGGAAATCATCATTTCGTCGTCGGTGGCGGCATCACTGGTGCGAACTTCTTCGGCATCAACACCTCGAACGGGACACCGTTCCCGACACTCGCACTCGACGGCCCCGACGATGCCGAGACCGGAACGACCGCCCGAGGCCGCTGGATCCCGACCTCATCCGTAGAGCAGTACGCCGTCACCCTCGCCCGCTGGTTCGGCCTCCCCGAATCCAGCTTCGCCCAGGTCTTTCCAAACATCGTCAATTTCACGAATACAAACTTAGGATTCATGGGCCCGGCCTAGGAAGCTCTCGTCAGAACCGGGAGCGGGCTTCCCGTCAGAACCGGGAGCCGGTAGCGACCGGGCTCTCCTGTCAGAACCGGGAGCCGG
>CAMLKY010000317.1 GCA_946480545.1 uncultured Acidobacteriota bacterium | reverse complement strand
TTCGGGTAAGGAAGAAAAGCTTCGTATCCCACGCCTCGAGAAATGCGAAGATTGCGAGGGAACCGGGGCGGAAAAGGGAACGAAGCCCGAGACGTGCATAGGTTGCGGCGGAAGCGGTCAGACGCGTTACCAGCAGGGGTTCTTCAGCGTAATGCGCACGTGTCCGAATTGTCAGGGCAAGGGACAGATCGTCCGTACACCGTGCAAGGCCTGTCGTGGTGCGGGTCGTATCGAGAAAGAAAAAGCACTCGAGTTAAAAATCCCGGCCGGGGTCGAGACCGGCTCGCGGCTACGGGTAACGGGCGAAGGTGAAGCGGGTGTTAACGGTGGCCCGTCGGGCGACCTGTTTGTCGTGCTGCATGTAAAAGAACACGAGACTTTCGAGCGCCAGGGTTCGAATCTCTACTCGGCCGTGCCGATCTCATTTGCTCAAGCCGCGTTGGGCACCGAGATCAAGGTTAAGACCCTGGACGGAGAAGAGGATCTAAAGGTGCCGGCCGGAACCCAGACTGGAACAGTGTTCCGCTTGAAATCACACGGCATGCCGACACTCGGCGGCCGCGGGCGCGGCGACCTGTTTGTCGCTGTAACATTGATCACGCCCAAGACCCTTACAAAGGAGCAAAGAAAACTCCTCGAGCAGCTTGCCGAGGTCGAGGACACCGCGTTTACGGATGAGTCGTTCATCGAGAAGGTGCGGAATATTTTTGGATAAATTGATTTGGCCGCCAGCGTCGATTTGCTTTGAATCGTACCCTTATTACTGATAAGCTCGGGTCCGCTCCTCAAGCCCAGGCAATATGTATTAACCAGCTCTTCACCTTTCGGGGCGCTTCGGTTTCCTCCTCGGCGCTGTTGCCGTTACCCTTTTCACCGCAAATGCGTTTGCCCAACCAGCCATACCGGAATTTCGGACGTCCCGGGTTTTTGGGGGCGGTGGTCAGATCAGCGCTCGTGCCGTATCGGACTTTAACGCAGACGGAACCGCGGACGTCATCGTTACCGACGTAAACAACAATTCGCTTCGTCTCTTTCTGGGGAATGGCACCGGCGATTTCCAGCTCCCGGCGACACTTATCTCTAATGTCGTCGCACCTCAGTCGATGGCCGTAGGGGATTTTAACAACGACGGGAAGGTCGACGTCGCGGTCGTGGCCGACGATGTTGTAGGTAACGGCGACGGGGTTTTGGTTCTACTCGGAAACGGTAACGGGACATTTGGAACGCGTATGCCATACGTCACCGGCTTCGATCCGCGTACGATCCTTGCCGATGACTTCAACGGCGACGGAAAGCTCGATTTCGTAATCTTTGATAACTCGGATAACAATCTGAAGATCTATTTTGGAGACGGGCTCGGTGCGCATGCGCTTTCGGCGACCATCGCCCCCATCAACGGGCTGTTCCTTACGGGCGATTTCAACGGCGACGGAAAACCCGAGATCATCGCCCGGAGGAGCACGCTGTCGCCGATCACCATGCTCGCCAACAATGGCAATGGTACGTTCGCCGCGCCCGCCTCGATCACGACCAGCAGCATGTCTTCGCCAAGCTGGATCATGTCAGGGCATTTCAATGGCGACTCGAATCTGGATCTCTACGCCACAGATACCTTTTCGTCGTCCAACATGCTCCCTCTCCTGGGTAACGGCAATAACACGTTTACGGCCGGAGCTGTCGCCAGCTACAACACCAACCTCAGTCAGGGGATGACCGGTGACTTCAACCGTGACCAGAAGACGGATCTCGCGATGAATAACTGGTCCGGTCGCGTACTTATCTTTAATGGCAACGGAAACGGCACTTTCGCGGCGCCCTTTAGTTACGGTTCGGGTGGGGGAACCCCCCTTGTTGCGGATCTCAACGGCGACAACTGGCCGGACCTGGTGTCCAGCGTCTTTAACCAGACCGGCGGTTTCGGAAGCTTCGCTGTGATGCTTAACCGCCGCGACGGCGGCTTTCATGTCGCGCCCGATTACCCGTTTGGTGGAGCAGTCCGCGATTTCGATGTCGGGCTCCTGAACTCGGATCAAACGCCCGACATCGTTAGTGCGAGTTCTCCCTCGGTTGGTACCGGCCAAATCGCCTACGCGCTTGGAACGACTCCCGGAAAGTTCGGTACGACGGTGTTCCGTTCCGTCGGTATTGTTCCGGAAGCGCTCGTGATAGCTGATTTCAACAGCGACGGCATTAGCGACGTTGTGACAGGCGGTTTCGCTGACGGCGGCACGCAAAACCTCGCGTTTCTGGCCGGTACAGGTACGGGTCTCGCGACCCCTGTGCTGGCCCAGCTCGGCGCCGGGATAAACGACATGCTCGCGATCGACATAAGCGGTGATGGAAAGAAAGACCTGCTAGTCGCCAACTCGACCGGTGTAATGACCGCCCTCAGTAACGGAAACGGGACGTTCGCCACCCCGAACAGCTACCCGACAAGCGCCGTAATGCGCCGGCTCGCGGCGGGTGATTTCAATGGGGACGGCCACGTTGACTTAGCGGCCCTAAAGTACCAGACGAATGAGATCGTTCTGCTTCTCAACAATGGATCGGGAGTTTTCTCGTTCGGTACGTCGCTGAATTCAGCGGTGTTTCAGATGGGAATCGATTGCGCCGATCTGGACGGTGACATGAAAACAGATATCGTCGTCGCCACCGACACCTCTGGTGTCTTTGTGTTCCGAGGTAACGGCAATGGCACGTTTCAAGCACCGGCAATCGTTCCCTCACCCTCCACATTCCTCGACAGCGTTGAGATCTCGGATTTCAATCAGGACGGCAAACCAGATGTCGCCTCGACCAGCTTTACCGCCGGTGCCGTAGTATTCACCAACAACGGAAGCGGCGGGCTTGTCGAGCCGCGGATCTGGGGAACAGTCAAGTTTCCCTTGGCGCTGTGGACGGGTGACATCGACGGCGACCAGCGATCTGACATGCTTGTCGGTGGCTATGAACCCGGGAATATCTCGATCGTACTTAACGGCCGCAATACATTTAAGGGAGCTGCTCCGTTCGATTTCGACGGCGACGGGAAGACCGATCTCTCTATATTTCGTCCCACCGGTGCCGAGTGGTGGATCAACCGCAGCTCGAACGGATCGACGTTCGCGGCGCAGTTCGGTACATCGACGGATCGGATCACACCGGGCGATTACACTGGTGACGGGAAAGCCGACATTGCATTCTTCAGAGCTTCTACCGGTGAGTGGTACATCCTCAGGTCGGAAGACTTTTCGTTCTTCGCTTTCCCGTTTGGAACGAACGGGGACGTTCCAACTCCGGCTGATTATGATGGCGATGGAAAGACGGATGCGGCAGTGCATCGCCAGTCCAACAACGCCTGGTTCATCCGCAGGTCGACCGATGGCGGTGCGACGATCGAGACATTCGGATCTGCAGGTGACGTTCCGGTTGTGGCTGATTACGACGGAGACGGGAAAGCCGACATCTCGATCTATCGACCGTCGCTTGGCCAATGGTGGGTGAAACGATCATCTTCTAGCGTTATCGCATTCACGTTTGGCGAGTCCGCCGACAAACCGGTTCAAGGTGATTACACCGGTGACGGTAAGGCGGATGTGGCTTTTTGGAGACCATCGACCGGGCAGTGGTTCATTTTGCGGTCTGAAGACTTCTCGTTTTACGCGGTCCCGTTCGGGACATCGACGGACATTCCTACGCCGGGGGATTTTGACGGCGACGGCAAGTTCGACACCGCAGTGTTCCGGCCGTCGAATTTTAACTGGTATGTCGATCGATCGACGGCCGGCGTGCTGATACAGCAGTTCGGTGCGTCGGGAGATGTGCCGGTGCCGAATGCATATGTCCCGTAGCTGTCTGATGTTGTTTGTCTTCTTTCGTGTGACTTAGTAGTTCCAGTCTTCCAGGTGTAGGCGTT
>CAMLKY010000316.1 GCA_946480545.1 uncultured Acidobacteriota bacterium | reverse complement strand
CGTCGTCACCCGCAGGGATTCGGGCGCACTCTATCGGCGATCGAATTCCATCTGGCACCGGTCAAGGAAATAGTGCTGGTTGGCGCCCGAGGAAGCGAGCTCGCACGAGAAGTAACCGGACGATACAGACCCGACAAAGTGTTGGCGTTTGCGGACGGCCCGACCGGGGATCTTCCGTTGCTGGAAGGCCGCACGATGGTCGAAGAGCGGCCAACGGCCTACGTGTGCCGGAACTTTACCTGTGAACGTCCGGTGACCGAGCCGGCCGACTTGGTCGCTCTCCTGGAGAGTTGATCGGAAACGAAAAAGGCGTCGTCCGAGGACGACGCCTTAGCTCTCAAAGCGACAAAGCAATTACGGCTTTGCGTTGCTGTTGGCAGCAGCATTGCTGTTGGCCGCCGGTTTAGCAGCATTCGAAGCGTTGGCCATCGCGTTGGCAGCCTGGTTAGCAGCCGTGGCAGCTTGATTAGCCGCAGCAGCAGCCTGGTTAGCAGCCGCATTCATCTGGTTTGCAGCTTGGTTCAGTGCATTGGCGACTGCTTTGTTGGCATTCGCCGTAGCATTGTTGGCACCACCGTCGCCACAAGCCATACCCAATGCGCCGAGCGCAAGAAGGGTTGAAAGTGCAATAATTTTCTTCATGGTTAAATGAACTCTCCTGTCTTTCTCAAAGATTAACTTACTTATTTTTACTTACTACCACTCTTGCGAGCGGCATTGCTCCAGAACATCAAATTTTGGAACAAACGACAATATAGTCACCCAGCATACATTAGTCAACTAGTAAGTCAGAAAAAAACGGGTTTTAATCTGGAAAGTTTTCAACGATTTAGCGAAGGTGCGCGCGTTCTCGCAAGGTAGGGTAACGGTCAAAAGCAAAGGGCGCCAGACCCTCGGTCTGACGCCCTCTTAATCGGTGTTGCCGAACTACGGACGGTTGGCGTTCGTGTTCGCGTTGCGATTCGTGTTCATGTTGCCAGTCGAGTTGGAATTGGTGCCGTTGGCATTCGAGTTCGTCATCGGTGTCGAAATCGGTGTCGACATCGGGGTCGGCGACGACATGTTCGAACGATTTGCGTTGGCGTTAGTTGCGGTGTTGTTCGTTGCCGTGTCTCCGCAAGCCGCGCCGAGCGCTCCGACTGCCAAAACTGCTGTAAGTGCAATTTTTTTCATAATACTTAGTTGATCTCCTGTCTTCTTCAAAGTTTAAATTCTCTATTTAACTGCGAACAGCCCGGAGGGCTGTTATTGCCCCAATCGAAATGATGTTTGGAACAAACGACACTATAAATACGTGCCAACTGAGAAGTCAACTCAAAAGTATAGCTATTTTGGCGCCGCAACCCTTTATTTAGGGCTTATGTATTCTCGCTTACAGAGCCTCAAAAGACGGGGCTTGCAGGGAAGATTATTGACGAACCGAGCCCTAAAAAGTTATCTTCAGTTGGGCCGCAGCTTTCTTTTAGGATTCGCCTTGGTTCCCACTCGCTCACTCCAGCCTCGCAACACAGTTCCACTACTATGAATTCGGTAGGAAACAGTTATCGACACTCGGGCGGTCGCCTTGGAACAGCTCAGATACTGCTCGGGTTGTTTGGACTGGTCGCTCCTGTCATCACATTCCTACTTGCCATCTCGGACCTCCCAGATAGTCTTAAGATCTTCTTTCTGGTCGTGCTCGCGGCGGGCTATGCCGTGATTTGCTTATGGTCGTTTCAGAGGTCGCAGACCGAAGCCGCTTCCGCGCCCGATGCGTCGCCGCGGACACATCTCGAAGAAAGTCTGGATGCGATCGGCGAAGCAAGTGAATTCTTCGGATCGTCGCTAAAGCCGGCCGATCTGTTCAGGCTTGTTTCGAGTCGTGTCTCACAAGTTTTTCCGTTTGAGGCGAGCGCTCTTTTAGTCGAGGGTGAGACGACCGACACGTTAGAGGTCGCACAGATCGATGGGGAGATCGATCAGCACTTGCTGGGCGTCCAGATACCGCTTGACCGTGGCCTTGCGAGCATGGCGTGGGTCAGCGGTGAAGTCGAGGTTGATGCCAGTCTCAAGCTCGAGAGCGCGGCATTGCCAACGGTAACGGTAAACGGGTTTCGTTCGGCGGTAGCGATACCGCTCCTGCACGAGCGGCGTGCCTTTGCCGTGATGGTGCTTTACACGAAGAGTGCGATCAAGAGAACAAGCGACCTCGATGGAACCTTCGAATCGATCGGCGAACGTGTCGCTCCTCTATTCCTCAGCTCGATGTCTTCAGAACGGTCGATCGCCAACGCCTTGACCGATACGCTAACGAGTCTTCCCAACGAGCGAGCCTTTTACATGGTGCTCGAAAATCAGCTCGCCGAATCGCAGCGTTTCCGGGATGAGCGTCCACTGACGATCATGAGTGTCGATATCAAAGGATTCGCCGACGCGAACCGGAGCTTCGGATTTGCGGGCGAGATCATACAGCGCATTCGCGACAAGTTCGCCGCTGAACCATTCGCTATCTCGGAGACCGAACAGACAAAGGTGTGGCTGAACTTTGGCTGGGCGACCTTCTGGCAGGACGGCGAAACGGCCGAGCAGCTTCTGCAGAATGCGAGAATCCGGAAACAGCAATCCAAGGCAGAGGAACCCACCAAAGTTCTCTGGTTCCCAAAGGAATACGTCAACTAGTCGACCGCGAATTTGCAACCAAGGGTTCCGAATTGTCGGTGCCTCGGGGTGAGGTCTGTTTGCTATTCGCGATTTACGATTTACTATTCACTTCTAATGGCAAGCATCACTTTCTACGGCGGTGTCGGCACGGTCACCGGATCGAAGTACCTTCTCGAAAATAACGGCCACCGGATCCTGGTCGACTGCGGACTATTCCAGGGACTCAAAGAGCTGCGCGAACGCAACTGGCAAGATCCCGCGTTCGATCCGTCGTCGATCGATGCCGTGATCATCACGCACGCACACATCGATCACACCGGATGGCTTCCGCGCCTGGTGAAACTGGGGTTCGCCGGACCAGTGTTTACCTCGAAAGCCACGGCCGATCTGTTGCGCATCCTTCTACCGGATTCGGGACGCCTTCAGGAAGAAGAAGCCGACTTTCGAAACCGGCATGATCTTACCCGCCACTCGCCCGCCCTGCCGCTGTACGATGAGGCTGACGCACGGCTTGCACTCGAGCGTCTGCGTCCGGTTTCCAACGACGGAGTCGCGGTGGAAGTTGCACCCGGTTTCAAGGCAGGCTTTCTTGTCGCAGGACATATCATCGGCGCAAGCCTCGTTCTGGTCGAGCTCGAGAATGCTCGTCCGGCCGAATCAAACGACTCAAGCGTAAAATTCCTCTTCTCGGGCGACCTTGGTCACTACGACCAGCCCATCGTCAAGGACCCGGCCAGGCCCCCGGACTGTGATTACCTGATGGTCGAATCGACGTACGGAAATCGGCTGCACGGCGAAACATCCTCCGACGATCAGATGGCCCGAATCATCAATGAGGCGGCCGCACGAAACGCCCCGATCCTTATACCCGCCTTCGCGGTCGGCCGTACGCAGGAAGTGCTTTATCTAATCCGTCAGCTTGAAGAGGAGAAACGGATCCCGGTACTGCCGGTGGTCGTGGACTCGCCGATGGCGGCCCAGGCGACGCAGGTCTACAATCGCTGGCAGGAGGAGCACGACGAAGAGTATGTTTCGATCCTCAGTAAGAAGGTTCACCCGCTGAGAACGCGGTCGATGACGACGGCGTCGTCACGCGACGAGTCGAAGCGGTTGAATGACATGAAGGGTTCGAGAATAATCATCTCCGCCTCGGGCATGATGACGGGCGGGCGGGTGATGCATCATGCGATGCGTGTGCTTCCGAATGAAGACGCGACGGTCATCTTTGTCGGATACCAGGCGGCCGGGACAGTAGGGCGACGGGTACAGGACGGAGAAAAGGAAG
>CAMLKY010000315.1 GCA_946480545.1 uncultured Acidobacteriota bacterium | reverse complement strand
GAACCACACACACAAGGTGCACGAACAAAACCGATCTCGACACTCAGATTCGCCAGAGTTAGCCGGGTCGGCAGACCCACTAACTCAACTTTGCTTTCACCGCTTCACTCACTGCTTTCCCATCTGCCGATTTACCCGCGAGGTTCGCGATAGCGGATTTCATGACAGCGCCCATGTCTTTCATCGAAGATGCTCCGGTCGAAGCGATGGCGGCGTCTACGGCGGCGTTTATTTCATCGGCTGAAGCTGGCTGCGGAAGGTAAGCTTCGATGTGCGAGATCTCGGCGGCTTCCTTTTCGGCAAGCTCGGTACGGCCGGCCCGTTCGTATTGCTCGATCGAATCCCGCCGCTGCTTTACCAGCGACTGCAGTGCCTTTGTCACTTCGTCATCGGTCAACTCACCGCCCTTTTCGATCTGACGATTCATCAGATTCGCCTTGACCATCCGAAGAGTCGATAGCCGCCCGGCATCCTTCGCCTTCATGGCATTGGTAAGGTCGGAGATTATTCTGTCTTTCAGACTCATGGCGACAAGTTTAGTTTGGCGGACCAGTCGTGGACAAGCGTACACATCTTGGATCTTAGATTTTGGATTCTCTAAGGGAGATGGCCACACAGGTCAGAACCGGGAGCGGTAGCGACCGGGGCTCTCGGCGCTCAGAACCTTTAGCCGCGGATTTACGCGGATGACGCGGATCAGAAGAGTAGGATCAGGCTTTGATCTGCGTGATCCGCGGGTTAACTGCGTCGGCCAGCATTCGATATAGCCGGCCTCAAAGCCCCGGTCGCTACCGCTCCCGGTTCCGACCTGCGGTACGCGTCATATTGACGATGCCTTAGGCGCTAAAGCCCCGGTCGCTACCGCTCCCGGTTCTGACCTGTGTGGCCGTCTCCCCTAGGGAATCCAAAATCCAAGAGCGAGGTGCGAGCATTATCGAACGTCAACTAAAGACAAACCTCGGCCCAATCACTTCACATAAAACATCTCTTCCGCCGGACGAAGTGGTCTTGCCAACCAGAGCGGGCGACGTAGGCCGCCGGGGCCTGGGGCGGGGCGTGTCATGGCGAGCCATTGTTTGTAGATCTCGAACGACTTGTTCGTATCAACGAAGACGTCACCGTGCTCGTCACCGGGATGGGCCGGCTCGACCGTTACTTTCTGGTGCCAGCAGTGCATCCCGGAAACCGGGTCGGGATGAACCGGGAAGGTGATGTTCTGATGAACGCCGCCGTCGGACCAGAACACGCGCGATGTGTCCGGATCGCTGCTCTTGTACGCACCGATGCCTTCTTCGACCCACATCTTCCACTTGCCCGGTTCCTGTTCCTTGATGATCACCTGATTGGTCGACCAACGATTGTTGCTTGGGTCCTGCGCTCGACGCCAGCGGCCGATGTGATGCGAACATGCGACGACACGCGGCCGCATTCCTTCGGTGACCCATGCGCGGTTAACGAAGTAGCCTATCTCAGTCGAGATGCGAACCAGATCGCCGGTTTCGATCCCCCAGCGCTCTGCGTCCGAGACATGCATCCACAACGGGTTTCGATTCGAGATCTCGGACAGCCATTTCGAATTGCCGGATCGGGTATGGATCAGGGTCGGCAAACGAAACGTCGGGACGAGGACCACTTCGTTCTCATTGAAATTGTCCGGGTGAATGTGGCTCTTCACATAAGTCGGAAACGCGTACTCGGGCCAGCCCCATTCCTTTGTCGTCTGCGAGAACAGCTCCTGACGCTTTGAAGGCGTATTGAATCCGACACGGGCCTTACCGTCCGAGATGATCGCGATGAGCTTTCCGTCGCGTCGTATCTCGCCACGTTCGACGTCGATCTCGTCGTCCGACAAATTCTCGATCGCAGCCGGGTCAAGGTGCTTTTCATAGACTGCCTTCTCTACCTCGAACGCACCGTACTTTCGCATGTAGTCGAGCGGTGTGAGACCTTCTTTTGCGGCAGTCTCGGGCAGGCCTTTCGTGTTCTCGAAGATGTACTGGTAATACTCGTCGATCGTGATCTTTTCGCCGGGCCGATACGGTGAGATGAAATGCTGCCGGATGCCGAGGTCGCCCTCCGAATCGATCCGCCACGAAAGCTCGAACCAGAATTCGTCCTCTTCCCACACCTCACCAGGGTTGGTTTCGTAGGTAAATGTCGTCTCGCGTCCCATCTTTCTCGCCGCTTCGCGAAGCACCGGCTGCCGGAACGATATCCACATTCCGGAATGCGTTTCGTAGCTCGTCAGATCGTGACGCTCGCTCGCCATGCCCATCGGAAGAACGTAATCCGCAAAGTACGCCGTCTCATTCCACGTCGGCGTAAGCGCAACGTGGAGGCCGATCTTTTCGGGATTGCTCAGAGCCTCGATCCACGTGAACCCGTCCGGATAGGTCCAGACCGGGTTGAAGACGCGGGTGAAGTACGTATCGATTTTTCCACGCCCGTCTTTCAGCAGGTGCGGGAGCAGGAAGCTCATCTCGTAATGTGAGAGCGGATACTCGAGCGGATAGTGGAGCTCATTCCAAAACTTTTGCGCGGGCGGCGTAGAGAACGGCGCCGGCTTAAACTTGTTCCACGCGCTAGGCAAGGTCCCGCCGACCGTCCCCACGCTGCCGGTAAGCACATTCAGAAAATGCAGGCACCGGGCGACCGCCCATCCGCCAAGATTTCCGGCTCCCGCACTTCGCCAGTTATGACACGAGAACCGCGTCCCCGCGCGTCCGATCTGACGTGCGACGTCAACGATCGTTGCCGCCGGAACGCCGCTTTCTTTCTCCGCAAATTCGGGGGTGTATTCAGAGTAAAAGTTTGATAGCTCGGAGATGAAATGCTCAAAACTCAACGGACCGCCGTCGGTATTGGCGGTCGGCAAGTTGTCAGTACCATTCGCGTGAGCGGATGGGTCAGCTCTGGAGGAGAGTGGTGTTGACGCGATCCCGGGCGCCGACCCGCCCGCTGACGCAGGCGGTACTGACAGCGCCCGCAGCTCTTCGAGAGCCTCTCGCCAATTTACCCAATCGCGCAGAAATTTCTCGTTGAACAGCCGCTCACGAATGATCACGCCAGCCATCGCAAGCAGCACCGCCGCCTCACTACCCGGATACGTCGGCATCCAGTAATCGGCCATCGAAGCCGTGTTCGAGAGTCGCGTGTCCATGACGGCGAGCTTCGCCCCGTTCATCATCCCTTCGATGATCCGCTGCGCATGCGGGTTGAAATAGTGGCCCGATTCGAGGTGGGCCGAGATCAGCAGGATAAAGTCTGCGTTTCCATGATCCGGCGATGGACGATCGGCTCCCTGCCAGATCGCATAGCCGAATCGGGCCCCGGCGGAGCAGATGTTCGTGTGCGAATTGTGACCGTCGACACCCCATGCCTGAAGGATCCGATCAATGAAGCCTTCATGCCCCGGGCGACCGACGTGATAGACCACTTCGTTTCGTCGATCCTCTTTCAACGCGGTTCGTATCTTCGCCGCAATGTCGTCGAGAACTTCGTCCCACGTTACGCGTTCCCACTCGCCCGAGCCGCGCGCGCCCTTGCGCTTCATCGGATAGAGGATGCGATCGACGTCGTTTATCTGATTGATCGTCGCCGGACCCTTCGCACAATTCCGGCCGCGGCTGCCGGGATGGTAGGGATTGCCCTCGAACTTTCGGATCTGCATCGTCGATTTGTCGACGTAGCTGAGCAGCCCACAACCGGCCTCGCAGTTGAAGCACGTCGTCGGGACGATCATGTAGTTGCGCTTTTCTCTTTTCTGCCCGCTTAGCGCCTCGTACTCGGTCCAGTTGTCCCACTTGTCGGGGGGAGGATAGTCAGTCAGGTTTCCCGGCTCGGTGATCGGCGGGAGCTCGTCGATCTCCTGATGGAGATTCGGGATGAGATGCAGGGTCTCTGCGATGCGTTCGATGAATGAGGGTTGATGT
>CAMLKY010000314.1 GCA_946480545.1 uncultured Acidobacteriota bacterium | reverse complement strand
CAATCTGCCCCTCACGCTGGTCTATATCTCGCTTGGATTTCTCGGGATGACCGTCGGTTTCTTTTTGCCGTTCGGCAAGTACATCGCGAATCTGGCCGAGCGGCGCCTTCCGAAATGGAACTGGCGTCCTGAGCAGGTGTGGCTGCCGGGCATACTACTGCTGCTGATCGGAGTTGCGTTCAACATCATCGGATTCATCCAGGGTATCCTCGGGTTCCAGCGGAACATTGAATTCAGCGTTTACGACGGACTCCTCTTCTTTCTGTTCACATTTCTAACTGAAGGCACGGTCCTGCTCTGGCTCGCGATCTTTTCAAGCAAGCAGCGGAGCGCCACGTTCTACATCGTCCTCGCAATTCTCATCGTCTTCGTTCCTTTGAGAATGGCGGTGCTTGGCTCCCGGAGCAGTCTTGTCCTGAGCCTTTTGCCGATCGCATATGCGTTCGCTTATTCGGGACGCACGCTGAAGTTCAGAACTCTCGCCGCCTTCGGATTGGTCGGCGTGACCGCGATCTTTATCGGCGTGACCTATGGTACGACGTTCAGAAACATTAAGGGATCCGAGGCCCGCATGAACGCCGGCGAGTACTTTGGGCAGGTTGTGGCCACCGTCGACTATCTATCGAATGAAGATCCGGCGATGGTCTTCCAGCAGAGTGCTCAGACGCTCGCGGACCGGCTTGAAACATTGAGCTCGGTGGGCGTCGTGGTCGCGAATTACGAGAAGCTTGGTCCGTACGAGGCTAGCTACGGTCTTGAGAACAATATCATCAACGATCTTTACACCTCGTTCATCCCGAGGTTCGTGTGGCCGGAAAAGCCGCCTACATCGGATTCGCGCGCGTACAGTGACCTGTACTTCAACTACGGCGACAATTCGTTCGCCATCTCACCGTTTGCAGACCTTCTGAGGAATTTTGGCCCGATCGGCGTTCCGCTTGGAATGTTGATTCTGGGGATCTACCTGCGCCTGATCTACTCGGCGCTCATCGACACTCAGACCCCGGCCATGTGGAAGAAGGTCGCGTACTTTTCTCTTTTGACGATCGTCTCCTACGAGTCGTTCTTCGCCACCATCTTCCCGTCGGTAGTCAGACTCCTCTTCGTGATAGTGCTGAGTATGGTGATCGTGAACTTCTTTGTTGGCGGGAAGAGACGACTGGGCTATTGAGTCAGATCGCGGCTGTCTGCCGGGAGAGAACAGACCGCAATGACCCCGTCACCCCACTGAGGCGCGAATCTGACACAGACATCATTCAGGAAATTTCTTATCCAGCCGTTGTGCGGCCGGTGTTCGTCGCCAAGATCGTAAAACATAAATCGGTCGACGCTGAAGCGATGCCTTTCGAGGATAAGCTTGAGGGTCGAGTACGAATAATATGCGACGTGGTCCGGGTGAACCGGCTCAACCTGTCCGCCGCTGCCGCGCAGACCGTAGATCAGGAAACGCATGCCGCCGTACGCATTGATCGTCGTCAGCACTAGCTGCGTCGCCGGGGTCATGAACCGCTTTATCCCCTCGAGAAAAAGACCCGGATTGTTCAGGTGCTCGATCATCTCACCGGCTATGATCACGTCAAATGTGTCGTTGACCGGCACCTCGTCCAGTCTCTCCAAATCGGCTCGGTACAGGTTTGAAAAGCCCTGCGATTGCAATACGTCGATTCCCTCCTGATCGAAGTCAAAGCCGTACAACTCGCTGGCGACCTTCCCAAGGTCACTGTGCAACAGCATCCCCGATTCGATCGCGTGCATCGTGTACGGCCAGTTTGTGCAGCCGAGATGCAGTACCTTTTTGCCGGTCGAGACTGACTTGATGAACTCAAGCCGTTGAACGAGTTCGAATGCTTTTCCCATTTATTGATCTCAGTCGATGATTCCCGAGGGGTTCTCGATCACGGGTCGTCGCGTGATCAACCGGCGGATCGTCTGGCGATCGTCGCGTGTCAGATAGCCCGTAACTCCCAATACCGCCGCGAAAACAAGTGAACCGGAGACGCCTGCCACGAGAAGCCCCACGTATGTGTGTGACATCATGCCGAGCAAGAGCCTTTCGACAACTCCCATCGCCACCGCGGCGATCGCTGCCCGGATGCCGACGGCGGCCCAAAAGCGCCACTGAACGCGCCCCAGCGCCCGGTGTTCCGCATAGATGACCACGGGCACTGTCACGATCACTGCCGCAATAAATCGCGACCACGCGATTCCTTCGTTCTGCCACGTGTCGGCAGTCAAGATCATCAGCGGGATCGCGATCGCCATCCACAGTCCGGTCATTATCACATTCAGCGATGGAAACTTGAAAGCTTCGGAAAGCTGGAAGCTCATGATGGCCGTTGCGATAACTCCGAATGTAAGCCCGTGCGGGATCAGTAGCGGATAAGAGACGCGCGACAACTCGGCTCCGACCCACAGCTCCAGAAACAGCGCTCCGCAGACAGCGAAATTGGTGACAACAAATACGACGACGGCGATGACGACTTTGTTGGCCCTCCGATAGAGCCCCGCTACCCGATCGCGATCGTTTAGCAATTCATTTACGACCGGAAAAGCCGCCTGCGTGACACTGAAAAGAAACCCGTGCATGTATATCGCGAGTAGCATCGGGACAAAATACTGCGTCAAGCCTTCCGCCCCGAACTTTCGCACTACCCACGAGCGTTCGAAGATATACAGAAGATTTGCGAACACCTGATAGAGGATGATGCTCCCCGCGTAGCGCACCTGGAACCCGAGGTGCCAGATCGATCGACGGGAGAAGGTCCTTCGCCTTCACATAGAAGAGCAAGCCCGTAAATGTCGTGACCGCCAGGTTCCACGACAGCAATGCCGGCACGCCGAATCCGGTGACCGCGAGCACGATGTTCCCGATCCCCAGCATCAGCCCGTTCAGATTGGTCAGCGCCACGTAACTGTCAAAACGATGCAGGCCTTGAAGGACGAACTGAAAAACCTGGCTCAGCATGACAAAGAGCCCGATCGCACCAGCGAGGTAGAGCGAGTAGATCGCGGTCATTCGATCGTCGACGGACACAAGCAGCAGGTCGTCCACGATCACGGGTGCTGCCAGTACAAGCAGCAGTGAACCCGCGACGCCGATAGCAAGGCTGAACCAGAACGTGGCCGAGATCACCTGGGTCACTTTCTCCGGAAGACCCGCTGCCTGGTATTCCGGTACATACTTGCCGGCAACTTTCCCGACGCCGAACGTGAACGAGTAACTTATGAACCCGAGCACGAGCGCGAAAATGCCGTAATGCTCGTTTCCAAGATTCCGGACGAGAATCGGCGTTGAAATGAAGCCGAGGAGTATCGGGAACAGCCACGCTATAACGCTGAAGAAGGAGTTTGCGGCAAGGCTGCGACGCTTTCCGGTCATCGCGCGAGCGCCTCCGTGTACGCTTCGATTGCTGTCGCGGCCGCATCGCGTTCGTCGAAATGTTCGATCACGAACGCGCGCCCATCCTTTGATAGTTTCTCGCGAAGAGCTGGATCGTTTTTTAGAGTTAGAATCGCTGCGGCAAGTGCGTCCGCGTCACCGGGTTCGATGAGAAGTCCAGTTTGTCGATCCTTTACCGCTTCCGGGATGGCGTAGACATTCGTTGAGATACTCGGTATGCCAAGCGACATCGCCTCAAGGAGCGCTATCGGAAGTCCCTCGACGTAACTCGGAAGCGTGTAGACATCACCGATGCGGAAGGACTTCAGAACGTCGAGCCTATCTTTGCCGAGGGTCTCGGAAAGGATAAAGCGGAACTTGTCGCCCAACCCGAATTCGTCGATCCGTCTTCGCTCCTCGTCGGTTGGAAGCTGCGGACCGACCCAGACGAACCAGATGTCGTCGTCGGTCGCAATCACCTTTTGCGCCGCCTCGAGAAATATCCAGCGGCCTTTCCGATCGATGAACTGTCCGACACACAGGACGATGAAAGC
>CAMLKY010000313.1 GCA_946480545.1 uncultured Acidobacteriota bacterium | reverse complement strand
AGGGCTAAAGGAAGTTTGAAGGGCACGTTTAGCCTTCCCTAACGGTCAGGCTTCCGCCAAACGCGAGGACAAAATGCCAGTAAACAGTTTTGCAGACAAACTAGTTAAAAAAGTATTCGGGTCGTCGAGCGACATCTTTTTGAAGAATGCTCGACCGATCGTCGAAAAGATAAACGCGCTCGAAGCCGATATCGAGAAACTCTCGGATGACGAGCTCAAAGCGCAGACGCCAAAGTTCAAGCAGCGCATCCAGGATGCTCTGGCCGAATTTGATAAGAGTCCCGAGGGCCAGGAAGCAGAGGCGCCGGTGTGGCGGGGTCACGGCGTCTCACCCGAAAGAAAAGCGCTTCTCGAAAGGCGCCGGAAAGCAGAACAGGACATCCTGCATGAGCTTCTGCCAGAAGCTTTCGCGACGGTGCGTGAAGCATCGAAACGCGTTACCGGCATGCGGCACTTCGATGTCCAGATGATCGGCGGCATCGCTCTGCACCAGGGACGGATCGCCGAGATGCGGACGGGTGAAGGCAAGACGCTCGTGGCGACGCTTCCCTCATATCTCAACGGCCTCACTGGACGCGGCGTGCACGTTGTTACGGTCAACGATTATCTCGCTTCGCGTGACGCTGAATGGATGGGAAAGATCCATCAATTCCTCGGCCTGACGGTCGGCTGTATCCAGAATGACATGGATGATGTGGATCGCAAGGAAGCTTACGCGTGCGATATCACGTACGGTACGAACAACGAGTTCGGCTTCGACTATCTTCGCGACAACATGAAGTTCGACGTCGAATCGCTTGTCCAGCCGGACCACTATTTTGCGATCGTCGACGAGGTGGACTCGATCCTGATCGATGAAGCGCGTACGCCGCTGATCATCTCCGGGGCCACCGATGATGCGACCGACAAGTATTACGTCGCGAACGACATCATCCCAAAGCTCGAGAAGGGTCATAAAGACGAGGAGACAAAGGTCACCACGGGCGATTACCTCGTGGACGAAAAGAACCACTCGGCGGTGCTGACCGAACAAGGCGTCGACAAGGCAGAACGACTGCTAGGGGTCGGGAATCTTTACGATCCCGGCAACATGGATCTTCTCCACTGTGTCGAGCAGGCGCTGAAGGCCCACACGCTTTACAAGAAAGATCACCACTACGTCGTTCAGGAAGGCGAGGTCATCATCGTCGATGACTTCACCGGTCGTCTGATGCAGGGACGTCGATGGTCGGACGGCCTGCACCAGGCCGTAGAGGCTAAGGAAGGCGTTAAGATCGAGCGTGAGAATCAGACGCTCGCGACGATCACGCTTCAGAACTATTTCCGCATGTACGAGAAGCTGTCCGGGATGACCGGTACAGCCGAGACTGAGGCGGAGGAGTTCGGCACGACGTATAACATCGACGTCGTTGTCATCCCGACGAACCGGTCGATGATCCGTAAAGATTACTCGGACATGATCTACCGTACGCTTCCCGAAAAATGGGACGCGGTCGTGGATGAGATAAAGGAACTGCACGAGAAAGGCCAGCCGGTGCTTGTGGGTACCGTGTCAGTCGAGAATTCGGAGCTGATCGCGGACCGCCTGAAAAAGATCGGCATTCCGCACAACGTTTTGAATGCTAAGTATCACGAGCGCGAAGCCGAGATCGTCGCACAGGCAGGACGAAAGGGCGCGGTCACGATCGCGACCAACATGGCCGGCCGTGGTACCGACATCCTGCTTGGCGGAAACCCGGAGTTTCTTGCGGCCGAATATCTCAAGCGTCAGGAAATCAATCCGGACGAAGCTACGCCGGAACAGTTCGAGGCCGAGCTTGCAAAAGCCAAGCGGGTCGTAGCCGACGAGCACAAAGAAGTCGTGGCTGCCGGCGGTCTGCATATCCTGGGCACCGAGCGACACGAATCACGACGTATCGACAATCAGCTTCGTGGTCGTGCCGGACGTCAGGGCGATCCCGGATCGTCGCGATTCGTTCTGTCCCTGGAAGACGACTTGATGCGGATCTTCGCGGGCGACAAAGTTCGTTCGATGATGGAATGGCTCGGGATGGAAAAGGGCGTCGCGATCGAATCGCGAACCGTCTCCAAACAGATCGAGCGTGCGCAGAAAGCGGTCGAAGCCCGCAACTTCGAGACACGTAAGCATGTGCTCAAGTATGACGACGTCATGAACAAGCAGCGCGAAACGATCTACGGATTGCGTCGCCAGTTGATGTTCGAGCCGGAGCATCGCGAGTATCTGCTTGGCGACAACGGTGTCGCAAAGGACCTGCTCCACGATCTTACGGACAGCTATTTGCCCCTGACGGTGACTCCGGACGAATGGGACATCGACACGTACGCGGCTGAGATCGAGAGCATCTACGCACTCGACCCGGCGAAGGATGCCGACGTCAACTTCCGGATCGACAATCCGAACACCATAGCAGACAAGATCTGGCGGAAGGCGATCGCAAACTATGAGGCGAAAGAGAAGATCGCGGGTGCGGAATCGCTCCGGGCATACGAGCGGTACATTATGCTCAACATCATCGATTCGCAGTGGAAAGATCACCTGCTGTCGATCGACCAGGTGAAGCAGGGTATCGGACTTGTCGGTTACGGCCAGAAAGATCCGCTTGTGGAATATAAGAAGCAGTCGTTCGACATGTTCCAGGACATGCTCGACCGCATCGATACAAACACCACGAAGGCACTGTTCCACCTTGAGATCGTTTCCCGCGATGAGGAAGCCGAACGTGAACGGCTCGAGCGGCTTGCGATGCAGCGGGCCCGCAGGCAAGCGGCCGGAATGGCCTTCACCGGAGCAATGGCTACTGCGACTGCCGCAGGTGACACGGAAGAGATTCGGCACACGCCGTTTAAGCGCGATCAGCCAAAGGTCAAACCGAATGAACCGTGCTACTGCGGCTCAGGCAAGAAGTTCAAGAAGTGTCACGGAGCTGGTGTTGTATGACAAATTTCCTGACAAGGGCGCTCATCGTGAGCGCCTTTTTTATCGGATGCATCTCCGCGTTCGCCCAGACGTCGGCGGAAGTGGATGAGGGTGTCGCTCTCTTTCGAAGCGGAGACTTTGTCCGATCCGTCGAGCTACTCGAAAAAGTGGTGGCCGCCGAACAGGGCAATAAGCTCGGTTGGTTCTATCTCGGTGCGTCGTACGTCAAGCTCGGAAAAACACGCGAAGCGGAAAAGGCCTTCCGCAAGGCCGGCTTCGGAGACTGGCAGAATCGCGAGGATCTTGAACGTCCGCTAAAGATCGTGCGGAAACCGCGTGCTACCTATACCGACGACGCTCGTTCGAACAACATCAGCGGAGAAGTCAGGCTCGTGATCGAGTTCCAGGCTGATGGCAAGATCGGGTTTGTGTTTCCATATCAGCGGTTGATGTTCGGTCTGACGGAGAATGCCGTAGCTGCGGCGCGGGGGATCGTGTTCGAGCCGGCGTTGAAGGACGGCAAACCCGTAACGGTCGTGGCCATGCTCAGCTATGGATTCTCGATCTATTAGACAGGGGAATATTACTTTTTCCGAAGCTCGTCGATCATCGCCTGGAGATCGGCGAGCTTTTCTGCAGGAATATCCTTGAGCATTTCGGTCAGGGGCTGAGCTTCCTCGCGGACCAGTGCGTTTAGGGCGTGATTTTCCGGAAGCACCATCCCATTTGTTGCCTTCCAGTCGAAAAGGTCGTTGGGTGTGCAATTGAGCAACTCACACAGCTTCCCGACGTTGCTGACCTTTACATTCGTGACCCCGTTAGCAAGCAGCCGGCTCGCGATCATCGCCGTAAAGCCGTTCTTAACGAGAAAGTTATTCGGGCGTTCGATACCGCGGAGTCCGAAGATTCGCCGGGGATTAAAGATAAGCATAAGAGCAGGTTGGCAATCAACGCTTGGCGTTTCATAAGCCGGGCATTAAGCGTGAGTCGTGAAATGCCGATGC
>CAMLKY010000312.1 GCA_946480545.1 uncultured Acidobacteriota bacterium | reverse complement strand
TCGCGACTGCGTGCGCGGCCTGTCGTAATGTTCGCGGCGCTCGCGATACTGATGGTAGCGACGAAATAGCCGGATTTAGTCCTCACCGAATACGATCCTCTTGGCGGGCTTCGGCTGCTCAGGTGTTGACTCAGGCGTTAACTCGGAGAGACTGAGTCGCCCGTCCCCGTCCTTCATCAGGACCTCGATACGCCGCTCGGCCGCGGACAGGCGATCGCGACATTCACGCGATAACCTGACACCATCCTCGAAGAGCTTCAAACTTTCCTCCAAAGGGAGATCACCATTCTCGAGCTGTTCGACGATCTTCTCGAGCTGGGCGAGTGATGATTCGAAGGTTTTTTCCATAGCTGGTTGTCCCGGACTAGTTTACCGCAGAGACGCCGAGACGCAGAGATGCGACAAAACAATTCTTCTCTGCGACTCTGCGTCTCTGCGGTAAGCACTCGGTCCAACTATCGAAAGATCTCCTCGGCCTGCTGCAGTATTGTTGTCAGGTTCTTTATGCCGAGACGGTCACCGGCGGCCTGGGCGCCGCCGTTATGCGCGACGGCGATTATCTCCTGTCCGATCCGCTGTGCGATCTCGGTCGCGAGAGCTTCATCCCGGACACCCACGATCTTCCAGCCGCTGCCGTTTCGCTGCATTCTGACTTCAAACGAGTGCTCGGGCAATTTACTTCGAATGATCGCCGAATCTCCGTCCGGGCGGATATCAAGATAACGTTCGGCACCCATCACCATCGCGGCGAACCACCTTTGCCACACGCGCGATCGTCTGCGGAGGAAGCCCGCGGCCGTAAAGCTCGACCGCCTTATCGGTGATCTGCGGGACAAAGTCATCTACGATGGCATCGACCGCGACGATCTCGTCCACCTTCGCCTGGTCATCACGCCGCGCCGCGTCAACAAGCAACGCGAGAGAGTACTGCGGAGTGTCCGCAAAACTACGCCAGTAAATGTACCCGCCGAGAATAGCTCCAAGCACCAACAACCCGAGCACGGCCGCAACCGTCGTTACGACTTTACGAGAACGCGACTCGGCCGCGATGTTTGCCGGTTCAGAATTCTGTAGAAGGAGCGTCATTTGGAATGATCATCCATACGGTCGGAAGGTTCGACATGTTCAACCCTGGCTTTCAAACTTCCCTTTGCGAATCTTACTTTCACAATATCGTCCACCTGAATATCGTCCGCACTGCGGATTAGCGCACCCGACTCGTTCTCGGCGATCGCGAACCCGCGGTCGAGGACCTTTAATGGCGACAGCGCGTCGAGCTTCGCCATGCAGATCTTCAGAGATTTCTGTCTGTCATCGAGGATGCTGCGTACGCCGGAGTCGATCCGCTGTCCGAGGATCCCGAGCGACGCCTTCCCATCGCCAAGCTTCGATGCGAGGCGCATAGGCGAAAGTTGGGCAGAGATTGCGTCAAGACGTGCATTCGCCCGCCGGATCGTTTCGATAAAGGCGGTCGATATCGACAGGCTCTGCAGATGAGAACGCTCTTCCAGAAGGCGATAGTTGATGATGCGGAACAGGTCCTCGGCGCGGCGGTCCAGAGCCGCACAGACATCTTCTTCACGAGCCGCAACGATCTCTGCAGCAGCGGACGGAGTGGCCGCACGTAAATCGGCCGCAAGATCGGCGATCGTAAAATCGACTTCATGCCCGACGGCGGAGATAACAGGGATCTCTGATCCACGGATCGCACGTGCGACCGGCTCTTCGTTGAATGCCCAGAGATCTTCGTTCGAGCCTCCGCCACGACCGACTATCAGTGCGTCGATTCGCGAGGCGGCATCAGCACGGGCGTTGTACTCATTGGCGATCTGCACCGCACGGCTGATCTCGAACGCGGCATTCTCGCCCTGGACACGAGTCGGGATGAGGATCACGCTTACCGACCGGGCACGGCGGGAAAGGACATGAAGGATGTCGAAGAATGCAGCACCGCTCGGTGATGTCACGACGCCGATCCGTCGCGGGAACGGTGGGAGCGGGCGCTTCAGCGCTGTATCGAATAAGCCCTCGGCTGCGAGTCTCGCTTTTATCTGCTCAAACGCGACTCGACGCGCACCCTCGCCGACCGGCTCGAGCGACTCGACGAGCATCTGGTATTCGCCCTTCGGTTCAAATAGCGTGAGGCGGCCCCGGACACGAACCTGCAGCCCATCAAACGGTTGAAACCTGATCTTGTAGTTCGAGCCGCGGTAACATGCGGCACGCATCATCGATGCTGAATCGTGAAGTGAAAAATACCAGTGACCCGAGTACGCCGCGGAGAAGTTATGGATCTCACCCTCGACCCAGACGTTCATGAACCGCCGCTCGATCTCTCCTTTCACCTGGGCATTGAGCTCAGAGACGGTTAGCGGCTGCTGTTCTTCATCGTCGAAAAGTGCCTGTAGGAGCGAGTTCTGCATCGTTGTGGGAATGATACTACACGCATCAGCCGGAGTCGCCGTACGAGAAAGCATCGAAATGGGAACTGGACGAACCAGGCTTCGAAGCGGGCACACGTGCCCCGCGGGGCACAGAAGGGCTATTTACATAAACAAAAGTAAGACTTGCGCTGACGAGTTTCTTTGGTATTATAACGAGCGGAATTCCTCCACGGAATTCCACGAAAGACGCTTTGTACGGTGTGGGAGACGTATAAAGCGTCTTTCTCTTTTTAGCGGGGTCTCAATCCAGAACGTTGATCTTCGTCTCGTTCAATTGCCCTCGGACAGCACCGCCCGGGAATGGCGTGTTGTGTACGTTGACGTAAAACCCCATCGGATTAGCCAGTATCTCGTTGATCAGGGCCTCACTCGCATCTGAGCAACCGCTAGACGACCCGCTGGTCGGTGCGACGAGATCGACAACAATGGGACCAGCCTGAGTGGATGTCCCGCGGTGGATATGCGCCAAGGTTGCCGGGGCGATGTTCGAGACAGTCAGGTTGAAACACACGCGTCCGGCGTCGGCGTTGAACCAGAGAGTGACATTCCCGGTACCATCCGGATCGCCGGGCCCGGGAACCTCGTTTGCTCCACTCAAAGACGCGGCCAAGGTAGGAACTCCACCAAGACCCCGCACTCTCCGAATCTCGAATACCCGGCCTTTTGAAAGCGAAACGATGAACAGGTTTCCATTCGGTCCCATCTTGATGTCGGTTACTACGCCGAAGTCGGCTCCGAACAATAGTTCTTCGCTTTCGGTAAGGTCGTAGAACGTCAGGTTGTCGGCGACCCGATCCTCCCCGCCGCCCATGCCAGTGAGCTTGTTGCGTTTGCCGGTCAACTGGAATCTGAACAACGCACCGTCGAGGACATTCGTGACCGACAGGCCGACGACGAGATCGCCATCGTATTGCGGACCGAGAGACCGCCCGTTTATAAATCCGATGGCCGCCGGCGGAACGACGTACTTCCACGAGAATTCCGGGTCGCTGTAATGTGAACCGGGCAGCACAAATAGACGAGCGAGTGCTTCGGCCTCGGTCATCGCGATCCGCTCGGGTCCCCAGCGAAACTGTTGCAGGTTCGGGAACGTTTCGTTGTTGAGCGAGGTCGTCTCGATCTGGCGATACTCGAAGACCCTCGACGAAGGACCGATTATCTGGATCCACCCTGAGTTCATCCCCGCCTCGACGAGGTTGATCTCGTCGAACGCATCCTCGCCATTCTCCTGGTCCCAAAGGTTTCCCGTTTCCGGATCGAACGCCATCCCGAACGAATTGCGAACTCCGTATGCGAAGATCTTCTGAATGTTCGTTCCCACCTCGCCGCCGATCTCCGCCACCGCCGCAAGAATGCGCGCGATGTCCTGCGGGCGCGACAGGCGATGGTCGCCGTCCTGGATCATGGTCAGCACGACGTCCTCGCTCGGCAGCCGGTGCGCCAGCGCGGGGATGAAACCGATCAGCAGGAACGGCAGGGCCATTCCCAGGCCCAGCACCAGGAAC
>CAMLKY010000311.1 GCA_946480545.1 uncultured Acidobacteriota bacterium | reverse complement strand
GACGCGCCGGCATCTTTGATCATGTCCGCAGCGACCTCTCCGGTGTGCGCCCCGTGCTTCGACTCGGCCGCGCAATCCTGGGCCGCGACGCGGATATTGGAACCTTCGAGGCGGTCGGCCACCGTCTTCAACGCAGTATAAACAGGCGCGATCACGATCTCACAATGGTTTGCGTTCGCGACCAGCGGCTTCAGCGCGAGTGCCGTATCCACGGCCTCGCCCATCAGCTTATACATTTTCCAATTTCCGGCGATTACGGGTTTTCTCATGTATGTAGTCTTACTCATCGAGCCATCCGATGATGTGCGCTCTGTACTTAATTCGGATCGTCGTCCACGATCCAACCTCTTCGCCCCAGACTCTGATACCGGTTGGATCGCCGACCGGTCCATCGTCCTGAAACTCGGCTGCCAGATATCCTCCCGTAGCCCGGTAGCCGGTAGAGATGAAACTTCCAAGTTTCTTTTCGTGGAATGAGAACGATCTCACGGGCCCGAATCCAGCCGCCCTAAAGCCGCTTCCCAAACCGTATTCCGTCGTTTCCGTGAACTGCTTGTTAGCGATGTCCAGCCGATATAACTTGTCAGCCCTATAGTAGATCTTGCCCGCTTTGTCTGAGACGAAGTCCGGCCTGCTCGTCAGCTTACGCGATATCGGTATAGTCACCAGATCTTCCCACTCTCGCAAGCTTGTATCGAAGATCACGAGCTCTCCGTTTGCTCGCTGAGTGAGAAAGCGGTCGTTATCGATCCAGATCGAAGCGACTGTAGGGTCGTCGTAAGGACATTTTTCACACCTAACTTTATGCTTCATTCCCTGCGCGCGATAGATCGTGAAGTCGCTCGGGTGCTTGCCTGTCCGTGTCATAACAAAAAAGGCCCCCCGAACGTTGTCGTACGTCACGGCTTTCAGCCCGCTTTCGGATATCGATCCATTCCTAAGCGAATAAAAGTTTGGTTGTGTGTAGCGATGATACTTCTTGGAATCCAGATCAAAACCATACGTGAAGGACGCTTCACGATCCTGGAAGTTTATCTTGTCGATATATACGACGTTGCCTTCGACGCGAGCTAAGCTGCCGGTTTCTTCAGCGTGCAGAGTTTTCGTCTGCAGATCGAAGACCTCGCCCCGGGCCGAGATGACATATCGCCCGAAGTAGACACGGGTAGGCACGTACTGCAACGTGGTCCTTCCAGACAGTTCGTGAATGATCCCATCGGATTTGAGGCGCCCAGCTTCAAATACGAAGCGGTGAAGCTTCAAGACGCCGCATGGCTCGGCACTTTCACAGCTTGTGACCAGAAGCACACGCTCTTGATTACCCTGAGCAAAACCGGCGATAACCAGCGCTACAGATGCCACCAGGATCCTCGCAATAAACAGCATTGCCATTATCCGCTTACTTGTCATCTAGAGCCGCGACGCCGGGCAATGTATCGCCCGCCAGAAATTCTAGCGTCGCTCCGCCACCGGTCGAGATGTGCGAGATCTTATCGTCGAGGCCGGCCTGATTGACAGCGGATACCGAGTCGCCTCCGCCCACTATCGAGGTCGCGCCTTTGTCGGTGGCCTCTGCAACAGCCTCGGCGACAGCTACCGTACCTTCATCGAACGGCTTCTCTTCAAACATTCCCATCGGACCGTTCCAGACTATCGTCTTTGCACCCTCGAGCGCCTGTTTGAAGATCCCAACAGTCTCTACTCCGATGTCCAGACCTACAAGCCCGGTGTTTGTGAATGCGACCGGGATCGTCTTCCGTGAATTGAGTGGATCGTACGAATCGACGACCTGGTGGTCGGTCGGCAGGATCAACTCCACACCCGCATCTTTCGCTTTCTGTTCAAGCTCGGTCGCCTTTGACAACATCTCATCTTCGACAAGCGATTTCCCTACCGTGAATCCCTGCGCTTTGAAAAATGTGTATGCCATCGCACCGCCGATTAGAAGCTTGTCGACCTTGCGAGCGATCAGCGATTCGATTACCGGGATCTTATCCGACACCTTTGCTCCACCGAGGATCGCTACAAACGGACGCTCGGGGTCGTCGAGCGCTTTGCCCAGGAATTCCAGCTCCTTCTCCATCAGCAGGCCGGCGACGCAGGTATCGACGTGGTGAGTGATCCCCTCGGTCGAAGCATGCGCTCGATGGGCGGTACCAAATGCGTCGTTCACGTATACGTCGCACAACGACGCGAGCTGCTTTGCAAATTCAGGATCGTTCTTTTCTTCCTCAGCGTGGAGGCGGAGATTCTCGAGCAACAGGACCTGACCGTCCTGAAGACGGCCGGCAGCTTCCGTGACCGAGTCGCCGATGCAATCGTTGACAAAGAAGACACGGTCATTCTTGATCTCTGCTTTACCAACCGCCGCCCCGGCTGCAGACTGTTCGCTTTGTAGATTTCCCGAGATCTCCTGCAGCTCGGGCAGCGTTCGAAGGTATTCGTAGACCGGCCGAAGGGAGTACTTAGCCGCGTCATACGACATTCCCTTCTCCTCGGCTTTCTTTTTGTCCTTCAGCGGGCGGCCGAGATGTGATGCAAGGATCACACGCGCACCCTTCGAGATCGCATATTCGATCGTCGGAAGGGCGCCGAGGATACGGGTGTCATCCTCGATCCTTCCATTCTTGATCGGGACATTGAAGTCGACGCGGATAAAGACACGCTTTCCCGTGAGATCAACATCCCGTACCGTTTTCTTGTTCATAGCTCTATTGCCCGTCTTTCCAAACGCGTAAGTAGGACGCCGATTTCTTGTTCTTTAAGTTTTTCCGACCGGGTCCAAACTCTTCGCAATTCGTCGCTTCACCACCGGTGGCCGGTTCATCTGAACAGACCGAAGCGCGGTATCCCGACCTGACCTCGATCGACGAAGCCTGGTCGTTCCCCATCTTACGAAATTCACCGCGACTTGCGAGAAAAGTTCCGACGTCAAAACCCTGCATCTTGCCGACCTGCGACGGGTCCTCGTACAGAACGACTGGCTGTGCTTCGTCGTCGATATCCGGATTACGAAGATCCATGACCTCAACGAACGAGATACTGTTTGCAAATCGAAGATTGTGCCGGCCCTCTTCGTGGATCTCGCATTCACCCGCTCCGCGATAGAACCGACCTTCCTCGGTACAGAATCGTGCCCTGAATCCTTTCGCCACTATTATCGAGCGTGCCTGGTTATCGTTGATCTTCCCGAACTCGCCCTTGAAGGAGCGGTACATGCCCGGACCGAAGATCTGAGCGCGGCCGCCCCAGTTCTTTTCTTCGTACACCAGCAATGGCGGCGTTGTGCCTGATGAGACCGGCGCCGTTGCGGACGCAACCGTTCCCGGGTTGGCGTTGGGTACCGTTGGATCACCCTTCCAGACCTTGATCGAGTTGAAGTCGGTCGACTTTAGGTTGTGCGTTCCGTTACCAAACTCTTCGCACGTGCCGGAACCGTCCTTCCCCGAGCAAAAGCGAACCCAGTATCCCAGTGAGACTTTCACCGAAACATTCGGGGCCGCGCCATCCCCCGGTGAGAGTTGTTTGCCGTTCACTTGAAAGAACCCTACCGGGAGCTCCTGAGACGGCCCGGAACCGTCACGGCCGTTGAAGATATAAACTCCCTCGGTTGCCTGACCGTAGACAGCTCCGGCCAACACGACCGTAAGCATGATCGCGAGAATAGGTACAATAGCGGCTCGCATTAGGATTTACCTCCGAAAAGATCTACAACCCCTTGTCGGCAATAAATTTCACAAGGTCGCGGACTCGGCAAGAATAGCCCCACTCATTGTCGTACCACGACAGGATCTTCACCGCCGTGCCACCGATCACCTTAGTATTCTCGGCATCGACGATCGACGAATTCGGGTTACCGCGAAAATCGATCGAGACCAGCGGCTCTTCCGAAAATGCGAGTATGCCCTTCAACTCTTCATTCGCGGCATCCTTGAGCGCCTGGTTGACCTCTTCGGT
>CAMLKY010000310.1 GCA_946480545.1 uncultured Acidobacteriota bacterium | reverse complement strand
ATCGCAAATCGAAAATTAGAAAGAGATGTCAGAACTAAGCGATCTCTACCAGGAGACGATCCTCGAACATAATAAGAACCCGCGAAACTTCCGGGACATTCCCGACGCCGATAACATGGCCGACGGAAACAATCCGTTGTGCGGCGACGCCCTGCGCGTGTATGTCAAGATGGACGGCGACAAGGTTGGAGATGTCGCGTTCAAGGGATCGGGCTGTGCGATCTCAAAAGCGTCCGCGTCTATGATGACCCAGACCGTGAAAGGGAAGACCCGCGAGGAAGCCGAGCACCTGTTCGATGAATTCCATCGAATGGTCACGGGCGGCCTCGACGTCGAAACCGAAGAAAATCATCTCGGCAAATTGAAGATCTTCGCAGGCGTGCTTGAGTTTCCCGCACGTGTAAAATGCGCGAGCCTGAGTTGGCATACACTCAATGCCGCGCTGCATGGTGAGGAAGAAGTCTCGACTGAATAGAGTTGAGCGGTGGCGAGCCGCCCTTCCGGACCTGCGAACGTATCCACGAACGCAGGTTTAGCTTTACGCAGGCATTATGATTACATTGGCAGGTCCGGAAGGCGGGCTTTGCCCCCGCTCTTCGTGAACTCCAGGACAATCACAGTTGCAGTCATCGTCTTTTCCGCCGTCGTCCTTCTGAATGTATTGGGACGGGTCTGGTGGTGTGAGGCCGGCGATCTTTGGCCGTGGTCCTGGGCGGTCAACTCGCGTCACAACTCACAGCACATCATCGATCCGTACTCGTTCACGCACGTGCTACACGGCATGCTCGAGTTCTGGCTTATCGGATTGGTCTTCCGGAAGATGCCGCTCGCCTGGCGATTGGTGCTGGCGATCTTTATCGAGAGCTCGTGGGAAGTCATCGAGAACACCAATTACGTCATCAACCGCTATCGCGAGGCAACGATCTCGCTCGACTACTATGGCGATTCGATCGCGAACTCCGTGGCCGATATCGTTTGTTGCGGGATCGGATTCTGGATCGCCTACAAACTCAGACTGGTATGGGGATTGGTTTTGTTTCTGGCCGTAGAACTCGTCTTGTTGATGTCGATTCGCGACAGTTTGCTATTGAATATACTAATGCTGCTGTGGCCCATCGACGCCGTTAAGCAATGGCAGGCGGGATAGTTTCTAGTTCCTGGTTTCAAGTTCCGCGTTCGTGTGCATCGAAACCAGAAACCAGAAACCAGAAACGAGAACTAGAAACGAGAACTAGAAACTAGAAACTAGAAACCAGGAACTAGAAACTACCGTTCCCCCCGCGCTGTTTCGACCTGCGTTTCGAGATCGACGGCGAGCTTCCTCGCGGCGGGTTGATCGAAGGTTTCTATCCAGCGTATTGCTTCGTCGAGAACCCGAAGCTGGTATTCACGCCAACCGGGTTTGCCTGCGACAGAGCCAAACTCGCCATTGTAATAAGCCGTGCGTGGCGGGCGTACACGATCGGTCATTATCGGGTCGACCGATAACGTCATCGTCGGGATACCAGTCTCTTCGATACCACGGGCGATCAAGCCGAGTGTCTGATGACAAAGCGGGCTTGCGGGAATCAGTAACGCCGCCTGGATCTCATATCGATGCAAGCGCTCCGCGAGCCTGGGAGCGAGATCGTCAGCGACGAGTCGTGCATTCGGGATCCAGGGGCTCAAACTCCACCACGTGTTGTTCAGCTTGCCGATCACGGCGTTCGCCTGGTACTCGGTGAGACGGTCGATCGGGACCTGCGAATTACGATCTTCAGTAACGGCTTTCGGATCATAACCCTTTGCGGAGTATTTCAGATCTTCAGCGCCGACCTCCACCGGTATCTCGCGGAAGTTGATATCACCATCGCGTGCTTCCAGATCGAAGGGATCGGTACCATCGATATACGCTCCGGCCGACGAGATAAGCGCAAGGTTCAGCATCGGCAGCGCGCGTCTTACCGGTGTGAACGGCGCATGTGTGTTCCTGATGAACGGATAACCGGTCAACCCCTCATTCTGGTTCCAGCGCGAAAATCGGTGCGAGAATTCGCCGGTGGTTTCGATAATTGGCATACGATTAGATCTTGAATTCTTTTTCGAAGTTATAAGGGTCGGTCGATACCGCTTTCGAGACTGCTCCGAACTTTCGGTTGGAGATGATGAAGAAGGCGATCAGTGCCGCGATCATCCCGATCATCAACATCCACACCGACCATTCGTGTAGATTGTTGAATTGAATCCTCAATGGATCATCCACCGCTACCTCGTCAACAGGCCGGCCCATCTGGGTGCGGATCATCGAAAGCCAGAACCCGATCACGAACTGCCCGATCGCACACGCTGCCGCGATTATCAGTAGCAGGAACCGCTCGATCCATACGGTCAGCCGGCTGAGATTCCGGGCTGCGACGAACGACGTCAGGATCAACACAACGGCGATGATGAGCCCGCTGTAATTAAGTATCGCCAGTGTGCGATTAACGACCGCGCCCGCCAGCTCGCGCTGCGGCAGGACGGCAAAGGCGCTCTGAGCGACCGCGATAAAGAACACGGACGCCCCGAGCCAAATGCTCAGAAGCAGAAGCCTTACGTCCGAGACAAACTTCATAAAAGCAAGTCTGAATTATCGCGTGTTTTCTGGGAAAGGGCAAAAGGGAGGTGGTTCGTGGATCGTTGTTCGTGGATCGTTGGGTGGATGGCAGCACCAGTCAGTACCACCTGCGTCAGCGGGTGGGCGGCGCCGGATATCTCGTCAACGCCTCCAGCCTGTCGAGGCTCGACCCGCCCGCTCACGCGGACGGTACTGACTGGTGCTGCCGTCCCCCCAACGAACAACGAACAACGAACTACGAACAATACACCGTGTAATCGATCTCAGCAAAGATATTGTCGCGGCGTTCGATCTCGGCGAGCAGCTCTTCGTCGACATCACCGGTGTCAAGCATCTTCGCCAGCAGATCAAAGCGGTGAATGTGCGACTGGAAACGGCGTGACGAATACTCGACCGTCGTGCCCTGGTAGATCTGAAAAGCCCAGTCGGACGATTCGGCAAGAAGAAGTTCACGGGCGAGCTGCTTCAACAGCCGAGTCTCTAGTTCCAGGTCCCTTGTCCCATCCGGGCCTGGGACATGAGACTTGGGGCTAGGGACCGCGAACTTGTTCGCCAAGTCCGTCATTCGCCGTTCGGCGTCGTGCTGGTACGGATACATCCACGAATTCTGTTCGTTCAGCCAGACCTTGTAGTAACCGTTCTCTCCCCACGACGAAGCACTCGGCTGCTGGCGCTGGATCGCGATGCCCGAATCAAGAAAGTCACCGGGCGAGACGGCCGCGATATCCGATTGATCGAAGTGAAGCTTCCTGAAAAAGAAATCCAGAAACTGCGGCCCCTCGTGCCACCAGTGGCCAAACAGCTCGGCGTCGTATGGTGACACGACAAGTGGTGGGTGCCCTTCGAATGTACGGCGTAGCTCATGCGCCTGCTTTATACGTTCGCCGATAAAATGCGCGGCGTTGGCCGCAGCCTTTTCACGCGCGAGTGCCGGAATGTATGGCGCCTTGTTCTGTTGGGGGACGTCGCGGCCGGTAATGCGATGGTACTTCAGACCGAGGTGTCTGCGATTTCCATCCTGATGCAGGTGCGGACGCAGATATTCGAGCGGCAGGTCCCATCCGATATCACGATAGAACTCACGATAGAGCGCATCGCCGGGGTAGCCGATCACCGAGCTCCAGACCTGCTCGCTTGTCTCGACGTCGCGGGCGAACACGGCCGTGCCGTTCGGGCACCGGACTGGCGCGTGAACGCCGAATCGCGGTCGCGGATCGCCATACAGGATCGCATGTGTGTCCGCGATGAAATACTCGATGCCCGCGTCCTCGAGAAGCGATTCGACGCCGGGTTCATATGCGCACTCGGGCAGCCAGATGCCGCGTGGCTGTCGTCCGAAATGTTTCTTGTAATTCGCGACCG
>CAMLKY010000309.1 GCA_946480545.1 uncultured Acidobacteriota bacterium | reverse complement strand
AATACGCGAGCTCATTGTTTGCAGCCTTAACCCCGGGCTGCCCGAGGTCTTAACGCTGTCGCTCGCGAGACGAGCTTTGTCCTAGTAATTACGATATCCGCGACGACCGCTCAGCCGAACCCGGCTGATAACGTTCGTTCTCGTGCGGCCGTTTGCGAAATACGTGGTGCGAATGGTTTCACGATATCGATACGGACCGACCCATCGGATACGAGTTGTGGTCACCGTGCGGGTGCGACGGTTGCTGTTCCAACGGCGGTTTCTGCGCGGCTGTACATAGATCTGCGGCGCCGTGGCGTTTGTGAGCGAGGTTGCGGTTTCCCGGGCCTCGGCCGAAGGCACAAAAATCGCCGACGTGACCAACATTAACGATAGAATAACTAGCTTTTTCATAAAGTCCTCCCTTTGTTCGTTTTTCCTACGCTTCATATTCCAAAGCGTGCACAAGTTAAGATGTACCGGGCTTTTGTCCGGTCGACTTTTCCGGTGCAAAGTTATGTAAACGAAGCGCTTTCATTTCGTACGTGTCCTGGAGAGTGGTGTTAGGAGTCGCAAGCACCGTGCCGAAAACGGTTTTCGCTGTGATACCCTAGGGCTTCGTTGTTCCTCGTATGAAAGGCATTTCTATCCTCGGTTCCACAGGCTCGATCGGCTGCAATACCCTAAAAGTAATCGAACATCTTGGCGACTTTCGCGTCGTCGCGCTCGGAGCCGGGAGGAACATGCCGAAGCTCGCCGAACAGATCGCGCGGTTCAAACCGGAGCTTGTCTCGGTCGATGACGACGCATGCGCCGAAACACTCGAGCGCGAGCTTCACGCTCGTGGAGCGCGTGTACCGGAGATCGGTCTGAACTCGAAAGGACTCGAAGCTGTCGCGACGCATCCAGCGGCCGAGACAGTGGTCTCCGCAGCGGTCGGCGCCGTAGGATTCGTTCCGACGCTGCGCGCGATCGAGGCGGGCAAACGCATCGCACTTGCGAACAAGGAGACGCTGGTAATGGCGGGCGAGCTCATGACGCGTGCAGCCGCGGCGTCGGGTGCGGAGATACTTCCAGTCGACTCAGAACACAACGCGATCCACCAGTGTCTTCGCGGAGAACAGCATCGCGAGGTGAAACGCGTGATCTTGACTGCGTCAGGTGGTCCGTTCCGGGAATGGGAGAAGGCCAGGATCGCCTCAGCCACGCGCGACGAGGCTTTGAATCATCCGAACTGGAAAATGGGCGATAAGATCACTATCGATTCAGCCACCTTGATGAACAAGGGTTTTGAGGTGATCGAGGCGCGCTGGCTTTTCGGATTCGACGCCGATCGAATCGCTGTCGTCATCCACCCGCAGTCGGTCGTGCACTCGATGGTCGAGATGGCCGATGGTTCGATCATCGCCCAGATGGGCGTGACCGATATGAAGCACGCGATACAGTACGCTCTAACGTATCCCGAACGGAGGGAAAACTGTCTCCCCCCGCTGGATTTCTCTACGCTGGCCGAGCTCACATTTCACGACCCGGATACCGAACGCTTCCCATGTCTCGATCTCGCTTACACTGCGTTGCGGCGAGGCGAAACACTGCCGGCGGCCTTGAATGCTGCGAATGAAGTGGCGGTCGCAGCCTTTCTCGAAGGCGAGATCGGCATTGCGGATATTGCTGAATTGAACCGCGCAGTAATGGATTCGCACCAACCGAAGCCGGCGGATACTCTCGACGCGATCCTCGATGCGGACCGAACAGCCCGTTCCGCGGCCCGGACATTTCTTGCGGCAAGGTCAGGGGCGGGTGTTTCGCAAGGAGTTTGACGCGGATTGGGGGCGGTTCTAAACTTTTAACTGACAACGCCGTATACCGAAAACGTTTCTAAGCAGTGGTTTTATAAAGGATTTTAGTCATGCCCGATTTTTTATTAGTAATTCTTGCCGTCATATTCGTCCTCGGTATCGCCATAAATATCCATGAGTTCGGCCACTTTATCGTCGCCAAACTCTTCGGCATGCGTGTAGAAGCGTTCTCGTTCTTCGGCCTCGGGCCGCGTATCTGGGGCGTGAAGGTCGGCCATACCGACTACCGCATCAGTGCTATCCCGCTCGGGGCGTATGTGAAGCTCTACGGCGATGAAGCAACAGCACCGCTCGAGGGCGGTGAGTCGTCAAGCGAGAAGGTTCCCGATTCTGAGTTGTACGAGCTGCGGCCGCGATGGCAGAAGTTCCTGGTCATGCTCGGCGGACCGTTCATGAACATCGTGCTCGCCCTGGCAATACCGTTCGTTGGCGCACTCATCTACGGTGTTCCCGCGATGCCTGCTCCGATAGTCGGCGTTGTGCGTCAGGGCGGCGCTGCCGAGGCAGCGGGCGTAAAAGTCGGAGATCGGATCGTCGAGTTCGACGGCAAAGAGAATCCGACCTGGCGCAGCATACAGGATGATTCGTTGATCTCGCCCGATCGTGAGATCGCACTTACGGTCGAGCGCGGTGGACAGCGATTGCCGCTTACGGTCACGCCCAAGCGAGAAGAAGTCGGCGGCAGCGGCATCGGCGATATCGGGATGATCCCGGATGCGGGTGTTGAACCTGTCGAGGTCGGTGTGGTCAGTCCGGGATCCCCGGCGGCTGAATCGGGACTGCAGGCAGGCGATCGCGTCCTGGCATTCAACGGGCAGACAGTGCGAAACAGCCAGGAGCTGAGCAGCCAGATCCGCGAGAACAAAGACGCTCCGGCGACGCTTTTGATCGAGCGGAACGGGCAGCGACAAGAGATCAGGACGCAGGCCCGGCTGGATAACGGAGCATATCGGATCGGGATCCAATTCTCGGCGGCGAGCATCACGACGCTCGAACCGGTCGGAGTCGCGGGTGCCGCAGCGTTCGCATATGAGTCGAACATGCGCATCATTCGTCTCACGGGCCGCGTGTTCGGGCAGCTCTTCTCGGGTCAGCGATCTGTCCGCGACGCGGGACTCGCAGGACCTGTTGGTATCGTGGGTCAGATCGCGATGGTTGTCCGCGAAGCAGGATTCGCAGGCTTGGTTTCGATCCTGGCGGTGATCAGCCTGAACCTTGGCATCTTCAACCTGCTGCCGATCCCACTGTTGGACGGCGGGCAGATAATGGTGCTCGGTATCGAGAAAGTGATGTCGTGGTTCGGCCGTACCCTCTCGATGGCGTGGAAGGAGCGGATCCAGTTAACCGGGTTGGCGGTGATCCTTTTGCTCATCGTGTTCGTAACGTTTCTGGATATATCGAGGTTCTTTTAGCAAGTTCGGAGTGCAAGCTTTAGCTTGTTTGCGTTTCAAAGAACAAGCTGAAGCTTGCACTCCAAACTAATCCTTATGCGACATTCACGCGCAGTCAAAGTCAGGGACATTCAGATCGGTGGTGGCGCGCCGGTGGTTGTCCAGTCGATGACGAAAACGGATACGACGGATGTCGATGGGACCATCAGGCAGATCGAAGAAATGGTCGAGGCCGGATGTGAGATCGTTCGCATCGCCGTTCCCGATGATGACGCCGCCGCCGCGATGTACGAGATCAGGAAACGCACCAACGTCCCGATCGTCGCGGACATTCATTTTCACTACAAGCTCGCGCTCAAAGCCCTCGATGCGGGAATCGACAAGCTACGTATTAATCCCGGAAACATCGGGTCGATCGATCGTGTCCGCGAGGTCGTGCGTGCGGCCGAAGCTCGACGCGTACCGATCCGGATCGGCGTCAACGGTGGCTCGCTCGAGAAAGACCTGCTGAAAAAGTACGGCACTGCTACGCCCGAAGCGATGGTCGAGAGCGGGATGCGGCACATCCGGATCCTCGAAGACCTTGGCTTTGGCGACATCATTATTTCTCTCAAAGCTTCGGATGTGAACCGAATGGTCGCGGCCTACAGGCTGATGGCCGAGAGGGTGGATTACCCGCTTCACCTCGGCGTCACCGAGGCCGGCACACCATTCGGAGGCACGATCAAGTCTGC
>CAMLKY010000308.1 GCA_946480545.1 uncultured Acidobacteriota bacterium | reverse complement strand
CGGCTAACCATTGCATAACATCTTAGTCCCTAGTCTCTAGTCCCTAGTCCCAAGTCCCAAGCCCTTTGCCCCGACTCTCTTGGGACTACTGGGACCTGGGACAAGGGACTTACGTTACTGCGTTACAAAAACTCCATCGGTCAGTTGCGCGAGATCACTGACTACGACTTGATCGCCTTCGATCACTCCGGATTTGATCTGGATCTGCTCACCTTCGAGCAGGCCCAGTTGGACGAAAGTCTCTCGGGCTATGCCGTCCTTAACGACAAAGACCGAATTAGCGTCGCCAACGGTCTTCACGGCTTTGACGGGTACCATCACTGCCGGCTCCGGCTTCGACTGGGTTATTCGCACGGTTGCGAACTGGCCCGGTTTGAGCAGCCCGTCGACATTCTGGATCTCGGCTTCGACGGTCAACGTTCTCGCGGTCGCATTTAAGCTTGGCGAAACACGAACGACGGTCCCGGCAAACCTTCGGTCCGGCCAGGCACTCGTCTGCACAGACACCCCCTGGCCCGTCGCGACCTTACTGATGTCCTGTTCGGGGATATCAATGCGAACGCGAAGGACAGACGTTCGGACGAGCGTCGCGATCTTCGCATTCGGCGTATTCGGCGAGATAAACTCACCGAGATCGGCGGTTCGTTCGGCGACATACCCCGTAATAGGCGCGAGGATATTCGTATCCGAAAGCGATTTCTGCGCCTGATCGACCTGAGTCTGCGAAGCTCCCAGAGCCGCACGAGCGACGCCGACGGCCGACCTTGTCGATTCGTAAGCCGCACGCGCAGTATCGATCGCCTTGATCGCAACGGCCGCGTTGGATCTCGCCTCGTCAAGCTGTCCGATCAACGAATCACGCTGCGATTTGCGCTGGTCGTAGATAGATCGCGAGACGTCTCCGGTTTCGAGGAGCCGCTCGGTCCGTCGGAGCTCCTTCTCCGCCAGCTCAAGCTGCGCCGTTATCGACTTCACCTGCGAGAAGTCCTTGATCTGAAACGTCTCGCCATCGCGTAACCCGAGCCGCGCCTGTGTTTGGCGAAGCTGTGCGAGAGCCTGCTCCGAATTCGACTCAGCCTGCTGAACCGCCTGGCGCTGCTGCTCGACCTGCGCGCGGGCCTGCTCCAGACGTATCTGCGCGTCGCGTGGATCGAGACGAACGAGGACGCTTCCCTGTGTGACGTAGCTTCCGATGTCGAAATTCACCTCGACGATCTTGCCTCCGACAGCCGGAGCAACATCCGTCTGGGCGTCGCTCGTCAGGTTACCGGTCGCCTCGATATAGGTCGGGATCGGAACGATCGTGGCAGGCGCAGTTACTACGGCGACGGTATCGGGCTGGACGTTGGCGTTGCTCGTCGTGGCGGAATTCGCGCTCGAGCCGCAACCTGTCGCAACAAGCGCGATCGCTGCAACGCCCAGGAGGAAAGTTAAGAGAGCAAATCTATTTCTCATATGAAAGATATTTAGGGTGGCTGTTACTTAAGAACGCCGCGAAGTACGATCTCCGCAAAGTTGCGGGCGGCTTCCTCATTCGAAATGTCGAGCAGGCGTCGTTCTCTGTCCCAAAGGATGTTATTCAGCGAATGGTGGATAAGCATTCCGAGGAATGCGCGAACTACTACTCGCGGATTGACCTCGCGGATCGCTCCATCTTCCTGACGCTCGCGGATATACTCACCGATAAAGCCATAAACCTGCGAGACAAACTCGCCGAAGAACCTGTCTGCCAATTCGTGTTCCTCTAATGCCGAATAGAAGAGCAGCCGCATGAACCCCTCGTCCTGCTGCTGATTGGTCATCGCTTGAAGCGCAAGGTGATAAAAAACGCCGAAGTCGTCCTTCTTGCGAAGGGCCTCCTGCAGTAGCTCGTTGCTTTCCCAGGGAAACTTATGAAGCCCGTCACGGCAAGATTTGCTGTGGAGGATCGCTCCGTACAGCTCTTCCTTATTAGCGAAGTGCCGAAAGATGATCGCTTCAGAAACGCCGGCGGCCTTCGCGATCTCTTTCGTCGTCGTACCCTTGAAGCCTTTCTGTGAGAAAAGGTTAACCGCCGTGTGCAGAATCTGCTCACGTCGCACGTCGGCCGGCATTCGTCCCGGGTAATCACAGTTGAAAATGTCTTTTATCAATCTCGATCTCCTAACTAAGTAAGTGCTTACTTACAAGCAAACGAAAGATTGGCATTTGGTATACTTGCTTGTCAAGCGTGATCGTAGAAATGGATACGATGTAGTACGCGGATACGTTTCGGGCGTTTGAGATTGGCGGTTAAAGGCGATGTCTACGTCCAAATGGCGAACTTTTGGTCGGGCCATTTCGTTACAATACCCAAGCGGCCGGAGGCCGCGGTTACATAAGGAGAAGAAGACGATGTCGGAATTCGAAGCAGAAGTAAAAAAGGCGGAGCGAGAGCTCGAACAGAGTCTAGTCCCGGTTGTTCCGGAAGGAACCGGCGAGGCCGGCCTCTTAGATGACGAGTTCCTGGGAGATTTAAAGATGCAAGCACAGGAGTACGGACAGCGTCTGCAGGACGCCGCGGTAAAAGCGAAAGACTTTGCCGGAGAAAAATTTGCCCAGGCGGGCGACAAGTTCAAGGAGCTTCAGGCGAAGGATCCGAAGGAGCTGGTTGAGGACGCTAAAGAATTTGCACGTCAGAAGCCGGGTCAAACTATCTTGATCTCCGCGGCGATCGGCGTCGTGATCGGATTCCTTCTCAAGGGTCGACGTTAACGACAGTTTCAGACAAAAAAAGGGGCGACACACCAGGTGCCGCCCCTTTTTCATTTAAGTTGCCGGATCAAACCGACTCTTGAGCATGAATCAGCCGACGAGTCCGGTCACCGAAGAGTACATCGATCTTCTGAAGATCCAGTACCGCCGTTACTTCACCCTGGCCAAAGACTGAGTGCATCATCGCCTGGCCCTTTTTATACTTCCGCGTACGGTCGTACGGTGAAGCCGTCTTGTTCGATTTACCTACATTGACTGAGGTCTTTACGCCGCGGCTAAACGTGCTAGCCGTCTGACAAACCTCGCATACGGCCGATGTTATCTTGCCAAGCTTGGTCACGGTCTGGACCCGGTGGCTCTGGTCAACATCGCATGCCGAACACATCATCACTATTGAATCGCCTGCTGCGTATTTTTCTGCTTTCATATTTCTCTATCCTTAAGTTATCTCCGGCGTCGCCCGCCGTATGAGCGAAAACTTCTGGGAGAAGCAGTCTTACGGACATCCAGGCTCGCGTTCGAGAAGATCTCGCCCCCGAAATCCGGAAGTACCGTTCGCTCAACTCTCTGCCCTGTCAGCCGCTCAATCGCCCGCATCGAATGCTCTTCGGCGGCTGTCAGGAAAGTTATCGCCCGTCCCTTGTTGCCTGCTCGGCCGGTTCGGCCGATGCGATGGACGTAGTCCTCAGGCACCTCAGGAACGTCGTAGTTTATCACATGTGAGACCGAATCGATATCGATCCCCCGTGCGGCTACGTCCGTCGCTACTAAAACCCTTGTTTTGCCGGACTTAAACCCCCGCAGGGCCGCTTCTCGCTGCGATTGCGATCTGTCCCCGTGTATGCGGTTCGATTTGTGATCCTGCTTCTCCAGGATATGCGCGAGGCGGTCCGCTCCGCGTTTCGTCCTGGTAAAGATCAGGACCCTGTCGAAGTCTTCTTTCCCTAAAAGCTCAAGTAAAAGGGGCATCTTGTACTGATGGCCGACGGGATAGGCGGTCTGTTCGATCGTCTTCGCGGCTGTGCCTCGGGTACTGATCTCGACATAGTGCGGATCATTCATCAGCGACAGGGCGATCCGCTCGATCTCGTCGACCGGGACGGGGAGGCGCTTGTTCTTCTCGGCGGCCTCCCGGCGCTTGCCCTGGAACATGCCGCAGTCGAGCAGCACCGTCTTGCCGTTCGCGCGCAGGATGTGGCAGCTGCCGGTGACCTCGCGCGCCGCACCGGCG
>CAMLKY010000307.1 GCA_946480545.1 uncultured Acidobacteriota bacterium | reverse complement strand
ACAAGCACGTGGTTGGCCAGACGGCGGCGAAGCGCGCCGTCGCCGTAGCGCTCCGCAATCGGATACGTCGTCAGAAGCTGCCGGCTGAGATCGCTCGCGATGTGCTGCCGAAAAACATCCTAATGATCGGTTCGACCGGCGTCGGGAAAACCGAGATCGCACGGCGGCTGGCGCGGATCGCCGATTCGCCCTTTATCAAGATCGAAGCGTCGAAGTTCACCGAGGTCGGCTACGTCGGCCGCGATGTCGAAAGCATGATTCGCGAGCTTACTGAGGTCGCCGTCGACATGACGAAGCAGGCTGCGTATGAAGAGGTTCGTCCGCGTGCCGAAGAGAATGCGGAGGAATCGATTCTCGACATCCTGCTGCCGCCCTCAAGCCTTCCGTATCAAGCCCCGAGTTATGACTCTCCGGAAGTCGAATCGACGGGCGTCCAGGCTAATCGAACGCGCGAGAAGCTGAGAGAGCAGCTCCGACGCGGCGAACTCGATGATCGTCTCATCGAGCTCGATACGCAGGATCGCGGGAATGCAACGATCGATTTTGTCGGCGGACAGGGAATGGAGGAGATGGGCGTCAACCTCCGCGATATGTTCGGCAATCTTTTTCCCGCAAAGACTGTCAGGCGGAAGATGAAAGTTGCCGAAGCTCTCGTATACCTGATTCGCGAGGAGCAGGAACTCGCCGATATGGATCAGATCACGCGGACGGCGATTCAAAAGACCCAGGATTCGGGGATCATCTTTTTGGACGAGATCGACAAGATCGCCGGGAGGGAATCGACCGGTAACCCAGATGTGTCCCGTGAAGGCGTCCAGCGCGACCTGCTGCCGATCGTGGAAGGCACGAATGTAAACACTCGGTACGGGATGGTAAGCACCGAACACATCTTGTTTATCGCCGCCGGGGCCTTTCATGTCTCGAAACCATCGGATCTGATACCCGAGCTTCAAGGCCGCTTTCCCATTCGCGTAGAACTTGAAGCTTTAACGGTCGAAGACCTTAAGCGGATATTGGTCCAGCCTAAGAACTCGCTAATTAAACAGTATCAGGCACTGCTTAAAACCGAGGGAATCGATCTCGAGTTCACCGACGACGCCATCTCAAAGCTCGCTGATATGACTGCCGAGATCAATCGGAGCACCGAAAATATCGGGGCTCGGCGGCTCCATACTCTTCTGGAGAAGCTCCTCGAAGAGATCAGTTTCATGGGCAGCGAACTGGAGGTTAAGCATCAGAAGATCGATGCCGCGTACGTCGAGGCCACATTAAGCAGTCTGATAAAAGATCAGGATTTGCGCCAGTACGTCTTATGATTTAATCAGGTGCTGAATTCCTCATTTATCACACAACCAGAGTTAAGCAGAGGTATTAAACGTTCCTTGTCTAAAACAGCATTAGCACTTATAGCAGTTGTTTTGCTTATCAGCTTAAGCTGCGGAAAGCGTAAGCCGCCGCTGCCGCCGACCGAGAAGGTTGTGCAGCGCGTCGAGTTAAGCGGTTTCCAGCGGGGCAATCAGGTGATCCTTTCGTGGAAAATGCCGGATAAGAACGCCGCGGCCGGCAGTGTGCTCCATATCGCGCGGGCCGATATCTACCGTCTGGCCGAGCCTCTGACTTCGCCACAGGGAATATCGGAAGAGGATTTTGCGTCGCGAAGTACACTCGTCGCTACGCTGAATATTCGTGAGACCGACTTTGGATCAAAGACTCTGAATTATTCGGACACGCTTCAGTTTGCCGGTCAGGCGGCCCGCCTCCGATACGCCATCCGATTCGTAAATGCATCCGGACAGAAAGCGGCTTTCTCCAATTACTTCCTACTCGAGCCGGCCGCGCGTATCGCCGCTGCCCCGAGTTCCCTCTCAGCCGCCGTCACACAAGAGGCGATACGGCTCGCCTGGCAGCCGCCAACGGCCAACGTAGACGGTTCCCGTCCGCCTGCTCGGCTACAACATCTATCGCTCCGGGGCACGGGATGTTCCCGCAAAGCTCCTGAATAAGACACCGGTCTCGGATGCAAATTACGAAGACACGTTCTTCGAATTCGACAAGCCTCTCTTCTATTTTGTACGCGCGGTGTCGGTAGGCGCCGGAGGCGAGCCGGTTGAAAGCGGCGAGTCGAACATTATCGAGCTGTCGGCAAAGGACACGTTTCCACCGAGCGCTCCGTCGGCGATCACGCTTGCGGCAACGCCGACCACGATCTCGATATTCTTCGCAACCAACCCCGAGACCGATGTTGTCGGGTACCGCATCTACCGCTCCGAGAATCCGGACCTCCCGAAGTCTGAGTGGACCCTTTTGACCAAACAGCCGATCGTGACGACGACATTCCAGGACACGACGGTCGAGTCGGGCAAGACGTACTACTACTACCTGACGGCGACTGACCGTGCCGGCAACACGAGCGATCTTAGCGAGGTGGTTTCCGAGTCCGTTCCCTAACTAATGCACATGAAGCTCGAGATCACTTCCCTTCCCTCGAAAATCGTCTGCGTCGGTCGCAACTACGCTGATCATGCAAAAGAGTTGGGTAACGAAGTCCCGGCTCAACCCCTACTGTTCCTGAAGGCGCCGTCGGCAATAATTGCGAGCGGCGATACGATCGTCATGCCGCCGCAATCCAAACAAGTCGAGCACGAGGGAGAGCTCGCGGTTGTCATCGGGCGCGACTGTAAGAATATCGGCGACGACGAAGACCCGCTCACGTATGTCCGTGGCTACACGTGTTTGAACGACATCACCGCGCGTGACATCCAGCGGGCGGATGTACAGTTCACCCGCGGAAAGTCGTTCGACACATTCTGTCCCATCGGGCCACATATCGAAACGGAACTCGACGTGAGCGACTTGCGGGTCACCACAACGGTCAACGGTCAAATAAAGCAGGACGGACGAACATCTCAGATGATCTTTCCGGTGGAGTTTCTCATTCGCTACATCTCGATGCATATGACGCTGAAGGCCGGTGACATAATCGCAACCGGAACTCCGGCAGGTGTTTCGAAGCTCAATCCTGGTGATGTGTGCGAGGTGACCATCGAAGGAATAGGTACTTTGACGAACACTGTCGCGAGCTAACTTTAGTCTCAGGCGAATCGTTGAACTAGAATAGACCCAAATCAAATATGAAATTCTTCATCGATACCGCGAATCTTGATGAGATCCGCGAAGCAAACGAGCTAGGCATGATCGACGGCGTGACGACAAATCCGTCGCTGGTCGCGAAGGAAGGTAACGTCGACTTCAAAGAACACATTGCCAAGATCTGCGAAATGGTGAAAGGCGATGTTTCCGCCGAAGTCACTTCACTCGATACCGAAGGCATGCTGCGCGAAGGCCGCGAGTACGCCAAGATCGCGCCCAACGTCGTCGTCAAATGCCCTCTGACGCTTGATGGGTTGAAAGCTACACGAACACTCACGGGCGAAGGGATCGGCGTGAACGTGACGCTTTGCTTCTCGGCCGCTCAGGCAATTCTCGCTGCCAAGGCCGGTGCGAAGTACATCTCGCCGTTTATCGGACGCCTCGACGACATCTCCACCAACGGAATGCAGTTGATCGAGGACATCGTCACGATCTACGCCAACTACGGTTTTGCAACCGAGGTCCTCGCGGCCTCGATACGCCACCCGATGCACATCGTCGACTGCGCCCTCGCCGGAGCCGACGTCGCAACGATTCCCTTCAAGGTGATCCAGCAACTAGTTAAGCATCCGCTGACCGACAAGGGCCTCGACGCATTCCTCGAAGATTGGAAAAAGAGCGGGAGAGAGTAAGGTTCGATCTGAATTCTGTCGCCAAAAGCGAATCACAACCCAAGGACGAGCCACGTGTCCTGTCGCTGAAAGCGACACCGCATTAAAGCCAGAAAACGAGCCAATCGCCGGGTCAAGCAAATCAAGGTCTTGTCGCTGAAAGCGACACAGCATTAAAGCCCAGGGATGAGCGAGCCATGCGAGCG
>CAMLKY010000306.1 GCA_946480545.1 uncultured Acidobacteriota bacterium | reverse complement strand
AAACGCTCGTTCAAGGACGAGTACACTGCCCTTCTCGATAGGTTCGGCGTCGAGTATGACGACCGCCACCTATTTAGATGGATTGAATAAAACGTGCCGCTATTCCGCTCCTCCGGAGCGGCCTCCCAAGGGTTCCTGAATCTACAAACATATCGCTCCTCTGGAGCGAAGACCGGCATCACCTTCAGGACACGATTCTCAGATATGCGAGACACGATCTGAATTGTACCCATGCGTTTACCCGCCTAATTCCAACCTTTTATTTCCATTTCATCCTTTTTTGTTTATACTGTTTGCGAGTTTGCCGAAGTAAGCGCGTGTTGAAATCGCCGGTCAGGTGCAAACGTTAGAGGATTTAGAACGCCGAACCAACGGGTCGGCATACAGATTTTTGAAGGTTGAGCACGATCCGGGCATGAGGCCTGATCACGTGCTCCCTCAGCATAAAGACGATAGCGTCTTTTTGATCAAAGAGATTCCTGCGTGAACATTTCACAGCCGCCTCGCCCTCGGGTTCGTTTCCGGGCCGGGACACTAAGATAAAACTACGCAAGATCCGCCAATGTCATCCTGACAGCGGTCAACGTCTGTTCGAAATCCACCTAATGTGCTCCTCACCGTCCGAACGATCACCGTTCCTGGTGCATATCTACATTAAAAACATGAGGAAAAGATCTCATTTATGTCTAAAGAGATGATCATCAGCGTCAATGGACGCGAAAAGAAGATCGCAATTCTGGATAACGGCCGCGTAACAGAATTTTATATTGAACGCGGCGAAGAAAATGCCGGCATCGCCGGGAATATTTATAAGGGCCGGGTCCAGCGTGTGCTGCCCGGGATGCAGTCTGCATTCGTTTCGATCGGCCTTGAACGTGACGCCTTCCTCTACGTGTCCGATTTCTTCGATGAAGAAGAAGAGATCGAGCGGATCGTGATGGAGAAATCCAAGAAGGGTTCTCCCGAGGAAGCAAAGCGCGAGGCGCAGGAGAAGGTCGATCGTGCGCGGGTCGAACGCGAGAAGCAGATGGAAGCCGCGCAGGAGATCGCCGAGCCACTGGTCGAGGCGGTCGGTGACCTGACCGAACCCGCCGTCGAGGAAGAGGACGTAGCGAAAACGAAACGAGGCCGCGGACGCCGGGGCAAGACCCGCGACGAGAAGCCGGCCGAAGAGAGATCGTCGGAGCCGGACGAGCCGCACGTGCCGATCTTTGAATTCGACGATTCGGGCTTTGAGAGGATCGTCGATGATGAGGATACCGGCGAGATGTTCAAGGATGCTTTCATGCAGGAGCGCATCGTCGATCAGGTCCGGGCCGTCGAATTTGATATGGAAAGTACGTCGGAGGCTGAAGTCGGGTCGCTGCTTGCAACGGTCGCGGACGACGCCGGCGGCTTCGAAAGGATCGCCGACGAGGATGACACGCCCGCAGAGACCGTAAAGAAAAAACGAAAAGGCCCGGCTAAGGCGTCGCACGGTAAGTTTTCTAAAACGTCGAAACGAAAGAAAACGGGTGAAGATGATGCTGCGGAACCGGCGGAAGCAAGCGCGGATGTGGAAGAGCCTGCTCCGAAAAAGAAGGCGACGCGTGCCAAATCGACGAAGCCAAAAACTACAAAGAGCAAGACAACAAAAGCAAAAGCCGGTGCCGAACTCGAGGATGGCAATGCGAGCGTGAAAGAGCCGGGTGAAACCGCCGAGATGGCGGTCCGCCGAGGTGGTCGCGGAAGACGGCGCGGTGGACGCGGCCGACGCGGATCCGGGGAAGGCGGCGAATTCATCGACGGCGACGAGTCAACGGTCGATGGTGCGGAGACCGATTCCGAAGATAACGAGACGGTACCTGAAGCGGTTGAAGCTGAAGAGGCGGAACCCAGGACGGAAGCTAAAGAACCTCGTTCTCAAAAAAGCGATGGACGCGGCGGACGCCGTGATGGTCGCGAGCGCGGTGGACGTAACGGTCAGGGGCGTCGGGACGGACGTGACCGCGGACCGCAGCCCGCGATATCGGACCTGCTCCGCGAGGGTCAGGAGATCCTCGTCCAGATCGCAAAAGAGCCGATCGCCCGGAAGGGAGCTCGCATCACATCGCACATAGCGCTTCCCGGACGTTATCTGGTGTATATGCCGACGATCGAGCATCTCGGCGTTTCGCGAAAGATCGAATCTGCAAGCGAGCGGGGTCGTCTGCGAACCCTCATCCAGCGTATCCGGCAGGACGACGAGATCCCTTCGGGTGGATTTATCGTCCGGACGGCGGGTGTCGGGATCTCGGAGGAAGACCTTCGTCAGGATGCGAAATATCTTGTACGTACCTGGCAGGACATCAAGAAGAAAAGCGAGAAGTCGAAATCTCCGTCGATGGTCCACCAGGATCTCGATCTCGTCCAGAGACTGCTGCGCGATCAGCTCTCGGACGATTTCACGGCGATCCGGGTGGATAGCGAAGACGAATATCTACGCACCGTAGAATTCATCAACCGCATTCAGCCGAAGCTCGTAAATCGAGTGAAGTTCTACACGCGCGAAGAGCCGATCCTCGACTCGTACGGTGTCCAGGAAGAGATCGACAAGGCGCTCAAGCCGAGGGTCTGGCTGAAATCTGGAGGCTATCTAGTTATCAATCAGACCGAGGCACTCGTCGCGATCGACGTCAACACCGGTAAGTTCGTCGGGAAGGGAAATGCGCGTCTCGAGGACACGATCACGAAGACGAACATGGAGGCGGTCGACGAGATCGCACGCCAGATCCGGCTCCGCGATCTGGGCGGGATCATCGTACTCGACCTGATCGACATGGAGGACCGCCGAAATCGCCACAAGGTCTCGCAGGCGCTCCAGGAAGCCCTGCACAGCGACAAGTCTCCGACGAAGGTGCTTTCGTTCAACGACTTTGGGCTGATCATCATGACGCGGAAACGCGTCAAGCAATCGCTCGAACGCACGATGTGTTCGCCGTGCGAATACTGCGACGGTGCCGGTTGGGTGAAATCTCCGCAGACTGTCTGCTACGAGATACTGACCGAAGCACGCCGCTTGTCGAAGCAACTCGACGACGTCCGTCAGACGACGCTGCGAATCCATCCCGACGTCGCGAAGGCGCTCAGAAACTCGGAGCGTGCTGTTCTGGAAGAGATCGAGGCGTATCTCGGCAACGTAGATCTATCATCCGACCCAACGATCTACCAGGCGCAGTTCGATTTTGCTTTCGTGTAAAAGTTGATCAGCGTGTGATCTGGAAAAAGGGCCTGCATCGAGGAATGCAGGCCCTTTTTTGCGTGATTCGACGGAATCTAGAGCTTCATGTCCTTAAGCTCTTTTGCGTTTGCCGGCCTGACGAAGATCGAATCGGGGATGGTTTTGTTGAATTCGACCGATTGATAATTGATGCGCGACATCTGCGCCCCGCCGGTGAAGCGGTCGATGATGAAAGGTACCTTGATGCCGCCCACGTCGATGAACTGTGCATAGCGGTCCTCTTCCTTGACCTCTTCATTGTCGGCATTGAGCCGCTTGTAGCTGCCCTTCTGCGGGAGGCCGTCGTCGGCGGCAAACTCGAATTCGACCACCAGACCATCTTTATATGTGAGCGTGACGACGTCGTTGCGCTTACCGAGCGTCGCCGGCCGGCGGCCGACGTAATTCAATTCGCCCTCACCCCGCCAGTGGCCACGGAGCAGGTAGTCGAGACTCGTACGCATACCGCGTTTGAAGCTCTCAATCTGCTTTGCATCCTGATCCTTAACGAGCTCCTGATCGCCATCGAACAGCCACCCCGCGTCGCCGACGTTCGTCTGGACTGACTTCACGCCGCTGCCTTTGAAATCAGTTCGCTCTTTTTCGGGATAGACGATCACGTCCGTGAAGGTCTGGAAAGAGACGACCGCGCCGTCGCGGATAATGCTGTATTTCCCGCGGCCGATCTGCGTTTTCACATTCAGGTATTTCTCGCCTCCGAGTGTCTGGACAGCCTTTTGGATG
>CAMLKY010000305.1 GCA_946480545.1 uncultured Acidobacteriota bacterium | reverse complement strand
CAGCCTTGCTCGGCGGGTTCGGCACGATCAATTCCGGATTCTGCGCCGTGTCCGAGACCTCGAGTTTGATCTTTCCCCATCCGCTTCCGTACTGGTGCACAGCCGGTGCGAACATCTTCCCGGTGATCGAGCGTGCTTCCGGAGGCGGACCGGCATTCGCATAAACCAATGTCGCAACGGACGACACGGCGAGGATAGCGATCGATGCTGCGACGGTCCTGCTCGGGCGGCCACCGGATCTTAGAAACCACATTCCCGCGAAAACGAATGCGAGACTCAGTAGTCCGCCGCTGATGATCGTCTGCACGTTGGTAAAACCGGCCGCCGTTGTGTTGTCCGGATCGTCGAGCTGCTCGAGCTCGGCGCGAAGCTGTTTCACCTGGCCGCGAGGGATTATCAGTCGGGCTTCGGTCGCGCTGCGGTCAAGGCGAATCGACAGCGAAGTTTCGACTGACTTTCGGCGAGCCGGGAGATCGGGATTCGCAATATTCGGCAATGCAGGTATGGAAACTGCGAACACGATCGAGACAAGGATCAGTAGGTTTTTCATAAGGTGGTTCCCTCGCATTCAGCGAAATCGCGTGGATTATAACAGTCCACGCAAGAATAGGAACGTCGCGAAGTATCTGATTTTGCAGCACGCCGCAGCCACTCTGACATTTGTTCGGGTTTGCGATAGAATCCACGAAAGAAAACTAATATGCGAGAACAACTCAAGCGTTTTATCGAGCAGATGGAGCCGAATTCCGTCGCGGTCATACCGGCAGCGCACGAAGCGACACGAAGCTACGACACCGAATATAAGTTCAGGCAGGATTCCGACTTCTGGTACCTCACCGGCTTTCCCGAGCCCGACGCGGTCGCGGTGATCGATCCGGCATCGAAGAAGCCATTCACGCTATATGTGCGACCGCGCGATCTCGAGATGGAGACGTGGTTCGGCCGCCGCGAGGGCGTCGAAGGCGCGGTCAGGAATTACGGTGCCGACCGGGCGTTCCCGATCGAGAAATTCGACGGTGACCTGCCTAAACTTTTGAATGGTTACGAGAAGCTTTATTACAGGTTCGCAGTGGACAAGGCGCTCGATCAGAAGATCCTCAATTATCTGACCGAGCAACGTGTGAGACGGCTTAAGACAGCGTACCCGCCGCACACGATCATCGATCCGACTCCGATACTTGGCGAGATGCGGCTTCATAAGACCGACGACGAGGTCGAGATGATGCAGCGTGCAGCCGACATCGCCGCCGAAGCACACGTCGTCGCGATGAAGAGCGTTAAGCCCGGCATGAACGAGTACGAGGTTGAGTCGCTCATCGAAGCGTACATGCGGCAGAAGGGGGCGAGCGGTGTCGCTTACAACTCCATCATCGGCGGCGGCGAGAATGCGACGATACTTCACTACGTCGAGAACAACATGCCTTTGAAAGATGGCGACCTCATATTGATCGACGCGGGTGCCGAGTATAAGGGTTACGCTTCGGACATCACGCGCACGTTTCCGGTGAATGGCAGATTCTCGAAGCCGCAGCGCGAAGTCTACGACGTCGTTCTCGAAGTTCAGGAAGAGTGCATCCGCGCGACGTCGGTCGGTCAGACCGTCAAGGGTCGGCACGAGCTTTCGATCGAGCTGTTGACCGAGGGCATGAAGAAGCTCGGCCTCCTAAAGGGCAAGACCAAGGACCTGATCAAGAAGAAATCGTTCATGAAGTATTACATGCACGGCGTTGGGCATTACCTGGGTCTCGATGTGCACGATGCCGGACGGTACTTCCTCGATCAGGGGGCCAGGAATTCCAAACCTTTTGCACCCGGGATGGTGCTAACCGTCGAGCCCGGACTTTACATTCCGCCTGATGATAGATCGGCACCGTCAAAATATCGGGGCATCGGTATTCGGATCGAGGATGATGTGCTCGTGACGAATGACGGAAACCGAAATCTGACGTCGAAGGTTCCGAAGGATCCGGATGAGATCGAGTCTTTGATGGCGAAACGCCGACGAGCGTAAAGCGCACGGCCCCCGACGATGCTGACGACGGCGTAGAGCACAATGCTCCAGAACATCCAACACAATCTACCTACTCTCTTCTGCGGACTTTTCGTCGCGATCCTTTTTATTCAATCCGGGCTCGATAAGGTATTCGACTGGAAAGGAAACCTGGAATGGTTGAGCGGGCATTTCTCGAAAACGTTTCTCGCTCCGATGGTACCGATGATGCTCGCGACGATCACTGTGCTCGAGATCTTGACGGGCCTGACCGCCTTGGCCGGTACGATCTACCTTCTGGCCACCGGCAAGCTCGTCGTGCTATTCATTGCCGGAGCCCTCGGAGCCGCATCGATCACCGCCCTCTTCTTCGGCCAGCGGATCGCAAAAGACTATCCCGGTGCTGCCGTTCTTGTCCCTTATTTCATCCTGATGCTGGTGCTGATGTTCCTGACGAAGCCTGCCTGACTACAGACTCAAGTTCGACCTCTTTTTCATGGCGTTTCCTGTAGTTAGTTTGGTTCGTGGTTATCTAATCCGCGACTGACTTTGGTCCCGAGCGGAAGAATAGCTTTGACCACAAAGCACACTAATTACACGAAACCCCACGAAAAAGAACTTAACGTTGCGGGTATGACGCGAACCACATTTTTTCTGCAAAAATATCCAGCCCCCCTCGTTCAGATATCGGTTGATCGATTTCGCGTTCGATCTACGCGTTGCTTGTTGAGAGCCGGTTTTGGCCGTTAGTGAGGTAAGAGAGCCATGAAACGAAGTAAGTCAATGAGACTCGAGCGGACCGAGGAAAATTTTATCTTTTACACATGCCTGATCCTCGTGCTCGCGATCGCGGCTTTCGGCGTAGCCGCCGATATGCTCGCCGGACGCTAATGCGAAAGAAATCATTTTAGTCGAGACCGCATCACGCGAAATGCGGTCTTTTTCTTTGCCCGAATAACGCAAAAGCCGTTCGACCAACTCGAACGGCTTCGTGTTTTGTTTATGAGCTGGAGCGCTATCGCGAAAGTTTTACGATCTCAAACGTCGCGACATATCCGTTCCTGTTAATGCGAATATTCGAACGTGGGATGGGCGTGAGGCCCGTCAGCTTTATCGAATAGCCTTCAGCAACGCCCGAACGGTCCTTGCCGTTCGTATCCAGTGTCATCTCGTGCGAGCGCCCATTCTTTGAAACGCGTACCTTGATCCTCGCATTTCCCGCCCAGATACAGTTCGTATCAGCGGGGCAACGCGAATCTTCGATAAGCTCTACAAAACGGATGTTGAGTCGGCTCTTCGGAGCTCGCTTTTCGGTGTTGACCTGGACGCGGACACGCTCCTGTCGCTGGGCTGCATCCGCAGGTAATGCGCCAAATCCGAGAACCAATATAACCGTCGCGATAATCGTTTTCATTGTGACCCTCCTTGTACGGACGGACCTTGCCCGCCTCATTATTGGAACGAATCAGCTACACGTAAGTTGCACCCAAAACACTCGTCTTGCGTTTGCGACCTGCGGGAGAACCTGTTGTCCAGATTCTCAGGTGGAGATCTCCCACAAGTCTCAGAGGCCTACGCCGCCGCACTCGACGCAGTCAATTTCTCGACGATCGCGCGTGCGAATTCGTTGGTCTTTGCCGTGCCGCCGAGGTCTCGGGTTAATGACTTACCATCCGCGAAGACTTCGAGCATTGCCTTCTCGATGCGATTCCCTGCATCGTGCTCGCCGAGGTGCCGCAGCATCATGATCGCCGACATTAGGATCGCCGTCGGATTCGCGATGCCCTGGCCCGCGATATCCGGGGCCGAGCCATGCACCGCTTCGAACACGGCTCCCTGCTCACCGATATTCGCGCCCGGTGCGAGCCCGAGCCCGCCGATCAACCCCGCACACAGATCCGAAACAATATCGCCATACAGATTCTCGAGCACGAGCACATCGAACTGCTCAGGCTTGATAACGAGCTGCATGCAGCAGTTATCGACGATCTTGTTATCAGCTTC
>CAMLKY010000304.1 GCA_946480545.1 uncultured Acidobacteriota bacterium | reverse complement strand
CGAGCTGGGTTACGAATCTCCGATCCATCCCGATAAGAAAGGTACCGATCGAGATTACAATGCAGCGCTCGAATACTGCATCGATCATCTCGATGATGTCGCGTTCGTTGCCGGCACCCATAACGAACGGAGCACTCAACTGCTTGTCCAGATGATGCATCAGAGAGGTCTGCGGCAGGATCATCCGCAGATCTTCTTTTCGCAACTGTACGGTATGAGCGACAACCTGTCGTATGTCCTCGCGAAAAACGGCTACAACGTCTCGAAGTATGTGCCCTACGGACCGGTCCGCGATGTTGTGCCTTACCTGATCCGCCGCGCACAGGAAAATTCGTCAGCGGCGGGCCAGGTTAGCCGTGAGCTGGAGCTGATCACCGCCGAGCTGGAACGCAGGCGGTTAGCGTAGGCCAAGCAGAAGCCGAATAGATCGGTCGGAGACATGCCGGTCGCCTGAAGATTTCCACGCCTCGTAAGCCGCGAGATCTCCAGCGTTCAGCGGAACGTTCGCCATCTTTGCAACCTGCGTACTTTCAAATGCCCGGTTAGTCAATGCAGCGTGCGGAATCGCGACCCCCAGGCCCGCGTTGTTCTCGATAGCGGCATCTGCCATGTCCGGGTCGAGAAAAAGATCCCGGTAAGCGGCGAGGTGCCAGACGTGATCGCCGTCATGATGGTCAACATCGAGAACGCGCAGTAGTCCATATCCCGCCTCGAGCTGAAAGATAAGAAAATCGCCGGGAGCGAAGTCGTGAATAGCGGTCATAGCTTTACCGTCCATCATAGTAACCACAGCGACGTGCCCGCAAGGCGAAGTTCTTGTTACAATTCCCGCGATGGATCACCTACCCCTCTATCAACAAATGCTCGACGTTGCGATCGAGGAAGCGCGGGCCGGGATCTCTGAAGGCGGCATTCCTATCGGAGCAGCCCTGTTCGACGGAGCAGGCAATCTGCTCGGCCGGGGCCGCAATCGCCGAATCCAGGAAGGCGATCCTTCGATCCACGGCGAAACGGATGCGTTCCGTAAGGCCGGCCGCCAGCGCAGCTATCGCGACACGATAATGGTGACGACGCTTGCTCCGTGCTGGTATTGCAGCGGTCTCGTGCGGCAATTTGGGATCGGGACGGTCGTCGTCGGTGAGTCCGTGAACTTCCAAGGCGGTACCGACTGGCTTCGCGACAATGGCGTAAAAGTAATCGATATGAACTCCGCCGAATGTATCGCAATGCTTTCGGAATTCATCCGGCAAAATCCTGAGGTCTGGAACGAAGACATCGGCGAAGAGTAGCCGATTCCTTGGGCAAGCCGAGGCCGTTGCGGATACGTTGCCGGGATGCGAATATAGTTATTTGCTTTAGTACCTATTTTTATTACATACAGGACACTACAAAATGTCAGATACAAGAGAAGCAGTAATCATAAGCGCGGCGAGAACGCCGACTGGGAAGTTTCAAGGGGCACTCAAGCCATTCACGGCGCCTGACCTGGGCGCGATCGCGATCAAGGAAGCAGTGAAGAGGGCGGGCGTAGATCCCGAGAAGATCGATGAAGTGATCATGGGATGCGTAGTGCAAGCCGGGATCGGCCAGGCACCTGCGCGACAGGCTGCGTTAAAGGCAGGCCTGCCGGCCGAGGTGTCTGCACTTACCGTGAACATGGTTTGCGGATCCGGCCTGAGGGCGGTGGCACTTGCCTCCCAGTCCGTGAAGTTGGGGGATGCCGATTTTGTCGTGGCGGGCGGCATGGAGTCGATGTCGAACATTCCGTATGCCATGCCGGGAGCTCGCGACGGTTACCGGATGGGAAATAATCAGGTAGTCGATCTCATGATCCACGACGGCCTGTGGTGCCCGTTCGAGAATTGGCACATGGGGAACACCGGTGAAGTCGTCGCCGAAAAGCATCAGATCACACGCGAAACACAGGATCAATTCGCGTATGACTCGCACCGCAAGGCTCACGAGGCACAACAGAAGGGATACTTCAAAGACGAGATAATTCCGGTCGAGATCCCTCAAAAGAAGGGCGACCCGATCATTCTCGATTACGATGAGCCGGTTAGGCCCGACACGACGGTTGAAACGCTTGGCAAGCTTAAGCCTGCGTTCAAGAAAGACGGTGGGACCGTTACGGCGGGCAACGCACCGGGTGTTAACGACGGTGCGTCGGCACTGGTGGTCACGTCGAGCGACAGGGCGAGCGAGCTCGGTGTTGAGCCTCTGGCCCGGATCGTGTCGTACGCAGTGTCCGGCATCGAGCCGAAATACATTATGCTCGCACCGGTCGAGGGCGTACGCCGTGCTGTTGCAAAGGCTGGCTGGGCGCTTGAGGATGTGGAGCTGTTCGAGCTAAACGAGGCTTTCTCGGTACAGGCCCTCGGCGTCATGAAAGAGCTCGGCATAAACCCCGACTATGTAAACGTCAACGGCGGTGCTGTGGCGATCGGGCATGCGATCGGAAATTCCGGCGGCCGGGTCCTCACGACGCTGCTCTACGAAATGAAGCGTCGAGGCGCAAAACGCGGCGTCGCGGGACTCTGTCTCGGCGGCGGAAACTCGGTAGCGATGGCGGTGGAGAGAGTTTAGTTTCTAGTTCCTGGTTCCAAGTTTCTGGTTCCAAGTTTCTAGTTTCTAGTTGTGGATGTCGCGCCTCGGGAGAAAAGACGGCGACATCGAAACCAGGAACTCGAAACCAGGAACCAGAAACTCGCTGTTACCGTAATCAAAGTAGATATCGAGGGGGTGTTTAAGGAGAAATTATGACTGCACGAGATCACAATAAATTACTAAGCATCTTCTATTTTATTGCCGCGGGTATCCAACTTCTCGGCGGTGTGTTCATGGCGATCATTTACATCTTTCTGGGTGGCGCTATGTTGTCCGCCAGCTCACGCGAAGATGACCACATAATGGGCGGCGTTTTTATGGGCGTCGGAGTTCTGGTCGGTATCGTGATGATAGCCGTCGGCGCCTTCACGCTGTTTACGGCTATGAAAGTCCGGAAGGTGAGTCCGGTCGGCCGGACCCTCGGGATAATCATCAGCATTCTCGTTCTGCTGAGCTTCCCGATAGGAACTGCGCTGGGTATCTACGGTCTCTGGTTTTTCTTCGGTGACCTGGGCAAGAGCTTATACTGGGGTGGAGGATCAAGTATGCCGCCGCCTCCCCCGGCACCGAATAGCTGGCAGTAAGCTCTTGATGATCACGAAAGAGGCTACCTACCCCGGTGGCCTTTCTTATTTCGACGAGCCGTGGACCTGGTTTGTATTGCTGCGGCCTATTCTGTAGATTCTTAATAAACCTTTTCAACTTAAGGACGATTCAACAATGGCAGAAACTATTGGTGTTATTGGTGCGGGCACGATGGGCAACGGAATAGCCCAAACGGCCGCGGGCTCGGGCTTCGATGTCGTGATGTGTGACATCGATCAGGCGTTTCTGGATAAAGGCGTCCAGAATATCGGTAAGAGCCTGGAGCGCTTTGTAAAAAAAGAAACGATCACCGAAGAGCAGAAAGCGGAAATTCTCGACCGCATCCGCACAACGAAATTGCTAGACGATCTTAAAGGTTGCTCGCTGATAGTCGAGGCGGCAACGGAAAACTTCGATATCAAGAAACAGATCTTCGAGAAGCTCGACACCATCGCCGGCCCCGACGCAATTCTTTCTTCGAACACTTCGTCGATCTCGATAACGAAGATCGCCGCCACCACCAGGCGCCCCGACAAGGTGATCGGGATGCACTTCTTCAATCCCGTTCCACTGATGAAGCTTGTCGAGGTGATTCGTGGGATCGCGACCTCGGATGAGACATATGCCCGCGTAAAGGAGATGTCCGAGAGGCTTGGAAAAGTTCCGGTCGAGTGCAACGATTACCCCGGGTTTGTTTCGAACCGGGTGTTGATGCCGATGATCAATGAGGCGGTGTTCGCCTTGCACGAAGGCGTCGCCACCAAAGAAGCGATCGACGAGATAATGAAGCTGGGGATGAATCATCC
>CAMLKY010000303.1 GCA_946480545.1 uncultured Acidobacteriota bacterium | reverse complement strand
TTCATCACGCAGAAGATGCCGAGCGGACTCGCCGGACTTGTGATCGCCGCGATCTTTGCCGCTGCTCTCTCATCGTCCCTGAACTCTATCGCGGCGACAGCCGTAAACGATATCTACAAACCGTTCGCGAAGGACGTGACCGACAGAAAGCTTGTGCGGATCGCGGGCATTCTGACCGTCATCGTCGGCATCGTACAGATCGCGATCGCGATCGGTTTGAAGGACGTGAACTCGTCGGCGTTGGGCCTGGCGCTCGCCGTTGCATCACTGATCAACGGTCCGATACTCGGCGTCTTTCTCGTGGGAGCATTTTTGAAACGCGCGAAAGAGGTCCATGCGTTGATCGGGATGATAATGAGTATCGCCATCATGACCTACGTCCTGCTCGCCGCAAACAAGGTTGTCGCCGGCCCTGTGATCGCGTGGCCGTGGTACGCATTGATCGGCAGTATGATCACGTTGATCGTAGCGTTCGTTTCGACTTTTATAATCAGGTCTTCAGAAAATGAATTTAGTATCTAGATTTCTCTGTGCAGCATCGGTTCGTGTTCCTTCGTGTAAGTTCGTGGTTCCTGGTTTTCGGAGCGCCCGGACTGGAACCACGAACGCACACGAAAGAACACGAAAAAGAAAGTTTCGCGCGGCACTAACAACGATCGTGCTCTCGGCTCAAGCTCTGTTGATCACCGCGTCCCCCCGTCTCCCCGTCGCCGCGTCGACGACTTCCCGCGTCCCCCAGTCGCAAAGACTTGAGCCTTCGGAGAAATCGTGGAAGGCCGCCGACAAAGTCCTGCGGAAGATGTCCGTCGATGAAAAAGTCGGGCAGCTTATACACGTTGGGATCAACGCTCGGTTCGCGAACCAGGATAGCTGGTTCTTCAAAGACATCAGGCGACATGTCGTCGACAACAAGATCGGCGGGATCATCTTTTTCGGCGCGCCGATGTATGAAACCGTCCACTTAGGCAACCGCTTACAGGAAAACGCGGAAATCCCGCTGCTTTTCGCGCTCGACGCCGAAACCGCCGGCAGCCCACAGGTCGAGGGCGTCATCACCGGCCGTGAGGCGCGGGCGATCGGCATACAGCATGTTTATGCTCCGGTGCTCGACGTAAACAACAATGCCGAAAACCCGGTCATTAATGTTCGAAGCTTTGGTGAGGACCCCGCGGAGGTCGGGCTGTTCGGATCGGCATTCGCAAGCGGTATCCAGAGCCAGCGAGTGATCGCAACAGCAAAACATTTTCCGGGTCACGGCGATACCAACGTCGATTCGCATCGCGGACTGCCGATCATCGATTATTCGAAACAAAGACTCGAACAGACCGAGCTCGTTCCCTTTCGTCGTGCGGTGGCTGACGGGATCGGTTCGGTCATGATCGCGCACATCGCTCTTCCGCAGATCGACGGCGAAGTGGTAAAGCCGCTCAAGAACTTCATTCAGGGCGACGCCGAGCATGGTGCCGAGATCGTGAACCAGTCGGCATTCATTCCTGCGACGCTGTCCGCAAAAGTGCAGACTGATCTGCTTCGGAAAGAGATGGGATTCAAAGGTCTGATCGTGTCGGATGCGATGTCGATGAGCGGACTGACCATTTACTTCACACAGGAAGAAGCCGGCGTTCGCGCGTTTCTCGCGGGAACCGACATCCTCGAAAAACCCGCGGATGTCGATGCGATGCTGAAGGGGTTAAAGGACGCCGTCGCATCGGGACGGATTCCGATGGCACGTTTGGACGAATCAGTTAGGCGACAACTGGCGTGGAAGCATGAGCTTGGACTTTTTAAGGAACGCATCGCGCCGCTCGACCAGATCGATCGGATCGTTTCGAATGCCGAGACACTCGCGCTGACCGATGAGATCGCGACGAGGGCGATCACACTCGTGCGGACTGACGGCAGTGATCTGCCTATCGATCGTTCAAAGAAGATAGCGGTGATCGGAATATCCAACGGATTCGACGGCGGTTCGGTAATGGGTCCGCTCGTCGGAGCGCTGCGTTCGAACGGGTTGCGATTTACGCAGGGATACGTCCAGGAGAACACGTTGCAGCAAAACATCGACGCCGCTCGGAAGGCTGTGAGCGAAGCTGACACTGTTATTGTCGGTCTCTACGGTCGCGTTCGCTCGGGAGCAAAGAACAGCGTCGGCGTTCCCGACAACGGCGCGGCCATACTTCGTGAAGCCCTTGCTTCGGGCAAGCGGGTGATCGGGATCAGTTTTGGCAACCCTTACGTGTTGGGATCGTTCCCGGAGATGAAGACTTACCTGGTCGCCTATGGTGACATGCCCTCGCTTCAACGAGCCGCGGCGCGATCGATCCTGGGATTGCAGGACATCACCGGAAAACTGCCGATCTCGTTACCGGGGCTGCATCCGCGGGGGACGGGGATTCAGTTGAGAAAGAGTAATTAAGAGAGTTTTCGCCGCGGATTTGCGCGGATGACGCGGATCAGATTTCGGATTGATCCGCGTCGTTCGCGCAGATCCGCGGCCAAGCACATGACGCAACAGTGGGAGATCGAGGATCATCTCGACGTTCGTAACGATCATCTTCATATCGACGGCGTCGATGCCGTGAAGCTTGCACGCGACCACGGGACGCCGCTGTTCGTCTTTAGCGAATCGCGGATCCGACATAACATCGATCGCCTTCGACACGGCGCTGACTTCATAGATTGTCCCTTGAAGATTTGTTACGCCGCAAAAGCGATGTCGACGCTCGGGATCCTGCGCGCTGTGAAAGATGCCGGCATCGATATCGAGGTCAATTCGGGCGGCGAATTGTGGAAAGCTCTCAAGGTCGGATTCACTGGCGAACAGATTATCTTCAACGGCACCAGCAAGGAGATCTGGGAGATCGAGAATGCGATCAATGCCGGCATTTATGCGATCCAGGTCGATTCGCTCTTTGAGCTTTCGTCGATCGCCGAAACTGCAGAACGTCTCGGCAAGACGGCAAACGTCAGTCTCAGACTTGTACCCGAGATCGAGACCGGGACGCACTCAGGATTACAGACAGCGTTACTGACATCGAAATTCGGAATGATGCCGGAGGAGGCATTCGAGGCGTTCCGCACTTTCAAGGATTCACCGCACGTATATCTTCGGGGCATCCATCTGCATATCGGCTCGCAGAATCCCGAACCGCACGCATACGCCGACGCTTTTCAGATGCTCTGGGAAACGCTGGTGCGGATCCAGAAAGAGACCGGCACCAAACTCGAGCACATCAATCTCGGCGGAGGCTTCCCTGTAAATTACCTTCGCGATCGATCGCACGCCGCTGACTTTCCGCGCGAGCAGCTCGAGATGTTCTCTGCCGACTTTGAACCGTCGGGAGCGATCGAGGATGCGTGGAAGCTGGTTAGGAACATTGCCGCCGATACGGGAACAACAGATGTACTCGACGGCATCACGCTGCTGATCGAACCTGGCCGATCCATCATTGCCGACGCGGGGGTTTGTTTGACAACGGTGAGGAATGCTAAGACGCGACCGATCGACCAATCCAAGATCCAAGATCCAAAATCCAAAATCGAGAATGACTCCTGGCTCCTGACCGACGCCGGCTTCAACATCCTGCTTTCAATGGAAACCTACAAGTGGTACTACCACCTGCTCTCAGCCGAACGAGCCGATGAAGACCACTCGGTCGAGTACAAGCTCGCCGGCCCATTATGTGACGGCGGCGATGTGTACTTCGACATCGAGGGACAAGGCCGATTGCCCGATCACCGGCTGCTGCCCACCGGGGTCCGTCCGGGTGAGGTCTTGGCGCTTTTGAACTGCGGCGCGTATTCCCTTGCACAGGCGTCACAGTACAACGGCAGATTCTTGCCGCCGGTTGTGTTGATCCGGATGGATGGTTCGGCTGAGTTGATCAGGAGAAGAGAGACATTTGAGGATTTAGTGGGAAGTGACCTCTAGGCCAGCTTGAGCGGCCGCAAGCGGACCTTCCGGACCTGCGAATGTGGTCGGCGCCCGAAGGTTGGGTT
>CAMLKY010000302.1 GCA_946480545.1 uncultured Acidobacteriota bacterium | reverse complement strand
TGTGCATTTCCGAATGACATGGGAGAGTTGGCGAAGATCTCGCATCACCTGACACCCCTTCGCCTCGCAGCGGAACTAGATAAGTGCCGAAAAAGTTGTCCGGTCTACATCGTCAATCTAAAGCCGCTATATCGTGATGCGATCATGCGCGAGCTCGATGAGCTGGGTGATCCGAATGTTCAGACTTTGGAGGTCGGCGTGGACTACGAATTCGGATCGCAGCGCCCGGAACCTATTTAGCCAGATCCCGCAGAAAATTGATCCGCTCAAACTCGCCTTCGCGGTGCTCATCCGGAAAATCGTATAAGGTCACGCGACCGTTCGGCCGAACATGTTTAATGCGATAGGTGCGCTCCTCGCGACTACGGCCGGGCATGATCTCGGCACGAAAGGTGACCTGCATTTCAGGCCTCGCCCAGACGCGCTTTACGACAGGTGTTTGGGGTTTGGATTTTCTAAAGATCGGCATCGCTGTATCGTGGATCAACCTTTCTCTTATGCTTTGTCTTTCGGAGCGATGGGCGTGCCCGATCCTCGGGTTTTTCATCTCCGAACTTCTGACTCGGCGGCGCCGTCGGCTTCCGTATTGAATCGAAGACCGGCCGCTTTTCGGCTTTGGCTTTCCGGCGCTTCATGGCAAAAGATTATAGCAGTATCCGAATAAAATCCTGCCCGAAAAGCTGATTGACAATTGTAAGCAAACAACTCACTATAATTCACAACCGAGGACTTTTCTCCCGTTCGCTGCCATTCCGAATGCATCGTTATCGAGGCGAAATTTCACGCTATCGGCGGCCATTCTGGCTACCGGCTTCGAACTATTACATTCTAGCCGCCGCGATCACGATAGCTTTTTTCTTCCTGGTCTGGGGCCTGCTGAATGACGGCCGTGAGGAGACGCCATGGATACCCGCGGGAGTCGGCGCAGGTGTCATACTTGCGGCGGCCGTGATCCTAAGGGAGATAATTCTGCGCGAGGCGCGAAACAGGTTCATCGCAACCCAGCGGCAGATCGACCATAGCGTGCGCGGTGTGAGACGCCGGGCGTCGGATCGCGACCAGCCAAAGTTAACGTTGGAACGAAACGCAGCGATCCTGCATGAGATCTCGAAGAAGTCAGACGCGGCGAAGGTGCTGGGCCGCTTTGCAGAAGGTCATCGCGAGGTCTTTGAGCTTTGCGGAGAGTACATGCAGGCGGTCGAGCGAGAGCTGCCGCATGTCGGAGCCGGGTCACCAAGGATCGCCGCCCTTCGCCGAGGAACCGAAGTTGCCACGCGGCATCACCATTATCACTTGCTGCAGTGGGCCGAGATCGAATCAAAGGCGCTGACGCAGGAGGCCGGCACACGCGAGCGGCTTGCTGACAAGATCGAGTCGGCGCAGGCCGCCCTCGGCGTCCTTGAGTTTGCTTTGAAATCTTACCCGCACGAACGTGCGCTGCTTGATTCCCAAACGCTGCTTCGCGATCTTGTCGCATCGATGAAGACGTCGGACCTGATAGAGCGGGCGGAGAAGGCGGCTTTTAAGGGAAGTCACAAGAAGGCGCTTAGCCTTTACGAGGATGCCCTCTTTATGCTCGAGCGGAGCGACGAAGGTCGTAACAGCGATGCGGCTCTTCATATCGGCGAAGAGATAACGAAGTTGAAGGGTCTGTTGACCGGACAATAGATTGGTTTTGTTTAGATGATTTCGCAAAGATGTCCAAAGTGCAGGAGTTCGCGGGTACGACGGGGGTATCGGCCGACGCCGCTGTGGTCGAAGATCATTTTTCGGTACAACCTTCTTTGCGACAAATGCAATCTCGAATTCAAGGGGTTCGCGGTCCCGGGAACGGTAAATTCCCGGGTGAGCCGCTCGAAAAAAGTAAGAAAGGACTCGATATAGCTCTGGTTAGATGTATTGATCCTGATCCTGAGTAGCACAGTGAAGTACAGAGCCCACCTTCGACGGTTGTTTCAGTTCGTTTTGCTCGGGCTGGCACTTCCGGTCGTTCTTGTCGCACCTATACGCGGTCAGGCCCAACCAAGCCTGGTCCATTACGGCGATCTCATCGAGGTAGATGTTGTCGGGAGCTTCGAGTATGACTGGCGCGGGTCGTTGACCCCGGAAGGATTTCTCGACGGGCTTGACACGCTCGAAGAGCAGGTCTATGCGTTGTGCCGGAGCGAGGAAGAGCTTTCGGCCGTCATCCAGGAACTCTATTCCAAAACTCTCCGAGATCCGAAGGTCAATGTGAAGATCCTTGACCGGTCGAATCGGGCTGTGGCATTTGTGAGTGGCGCTGTCCGTTCCCCCCAGCGGTTTCAGATCAAGCGGCCTGTTTATTTGAACGAGCTGTTGGTGCTCTCTGGTGGGATAACCGATCGGTCGAGCGGCGAGATAATGATCTTTCGACCGGGCAACCTGAGCTGCACGGAACCGAAGCGGACGACTGACGGGGAATTCGTGAAAGCGAGTCAGCCCGGAGGGGCCGAGACGATCAAAGTGAAGATCGCGGATATACTTCGCGGCGACGCCGCGGCGAATCCACGGATCATGAGCGGAGACATCGTCACCGTGTCCGAGGCGCTGCCGGTCTATGTGATCGGGGGAGTTAACTCACCGCAACAGATCTCATTACGAAATCAACTCACGTTGTCCCGGGCGATTTCAACCGCCGGCGGCCTTGCGAAAGAAGGAGGGACGGGTATCACGATCTTTCGGCGCGAAGGCCGCGAGACTAAATTGATCCAGGCCGATCTCGAGAAGATCTCGACCGGACAAGCAGAGGACCCCGTGCTGAAGCCGTTCGACATCGTGGATGTGCCGCAAAAAGGGAGGCCGGCCCGTTCGCGCCCGCCGGTAATTGAGGCCGCACCGCGCGTCTCGGGCCTGGCGAGCCTGCCGCTTCGCATCATCGACTAAAGCAGGCTTCGGTGTTTCAACAGTTTTCGATTGTCGAAACTGCTGAAATTTGGTTCAATAACAAGAGAATAGTAGGTCGTCCCGCTACGGCGGGCGTTGATTTTTATGGCAACAAAGGAAAGACGTTTCAGCAGGCGAACCACGGCGCTGTTCTGGCTAGTGGGTACTGCGGTCCTGATCGGAACTCTCATTTATCTCGAACAGATTGCGATCCTGTATGTTCTCGCGACCATCTCGCTAGTCGCCCTGCTGTTGGTAGTCGCGTTTGCAGACCTCGAAAAGGTCGGTCGTGACAACATCGAAGGTTTCATCTCGGAATAGTAGAGTAGTAACCATGATCCGGCGGATCCAGAAGATCGGAATGACGCTCATGGCCCTCGCGGCTATGGCGCCGGTCTTTGCGAACTCCGGATATCTTGCACACGAAGACCCGGTGCCTAACCTTCGCTGGCGGCCCGGAGTCATCCGATTGGCCGTGTCGGCGTCGCTGCTTCGAGAGAGCTCGAACATAAAACGTGAAAGCGACGTCGCCGGGGCACTGCAGAGAAGTATCGACGCCTGGACGAGCGTCGCGAATGTCGAGTTTGTGCTCGTCAATTCGGACAAGCTGAGCGCGAGCCCGGCAGGCGTCGCCGGGGACGGGGTCAGTCTTATCACCGTCGCACAGACGCCCGAGAACGTTTTGCTCTTTGCAAAGGATCCGGATAATGCGGCGGCGACTACACGAGTTTTTTACAACGGGCGCGGTGCCATCACCGAGGCCGACATCGTTCTTAATCCCTATCAGCAATTTTCCACCGACGGTACTCTCGGCACTTTCGACCTCGAGTCAACACTGACCCACGAGATCGGCCACTTGCTCGGCCTTGCTCACTCCGCCGTTTTCGGCTCTACGATGCATGCGAACTACGGAAAGAATGGCGTGTTCGGTCTGCAGAACTTTGCATCGCGGACGCTGTCCTTGTCGGATGTTGCCGCCGTGAGAGCGATTTACGGAACGGCCGAATCCGCGGACGAGTGTTGCGGTGAGATCGAGGGTAAACTGCATAACCCGGTTAGGAGCGTTCGAAATTCGGTGCTCTGGCTCGAGGATTC
>CAMLKY010000301.1 GCA_946480545.1 uncultured Acidobacteriota bacterium | reverse complement strand
CGCGATCGGTCTGTTCGGGGCGGCGATGCTCGCGATGGGCGTTCTGCCCCTGGCTACAGCGTATTCTCTTAGCGAGGCACTCGGGTTCGAGAAGGGACTCTCCCGCTCGTTTCGCGAGGCACCGATCTTCCTCGGGATCTTTACGACGCTGATCCTCGTCGGCGCGATCGTTGCCCTCGTCCCCGGAATTCCGCAGATCCGGCTTTTGATCGTGACCCAATCGATAAACGGCGTGCTGCTGCCGATCGTCCTCGTGGCGATACTCGCACTCGCGAACAACCGCGAGATCATGGGCGAGTACCGAAATACGTTGTGGTTCAACGTCGCCGCCGGTGCGATGACGCTTATAGTTTCGGTACTTTCAGTTCTGTTGATTGGAAAAACGATTGCTGATATGTTTTAGCTGCTTCGGGAAGCCTATGCCTGCCTCCGAATTCAAGAGGAAAGCGATCTTTTTTGTTGTCTTTGCCGGGACCATTATTTTGATCCTCGTTCTAATGCCGTTCGGCGAAGACCTGCTAAAAGCCTACGTACTCAGCCAGTTCGGCATCGACTTCACACCGGACGGCAACATCGCGCGACAACCCGGACAGGGACGTCCTGGAATGATGGTGGAAACGTCTGTTTCCCTCGCGGTCAATCTTGTTCACATCATCAAGATAATCCTGTGGATGACTCTGATCATCGCGGTCGTGAGATTTGTCGGCTACATGATCACATCGACGATACGTGGACCACAGTCTGAGGTCTCGTCGCTCGTCAGGACCGTTCTTTCGATCATCATCTACATCGTCGCTTTCTTCATCATCTTCCAGTCGCAGTATCCCGACGTCCCGCTCGCCCCCCTATTCACCGGATCGACCATACTCGGCATCGTCGTCGGTCTCGCGCTGCAGGACACGCTCGGAAACCTGTTCGCCGGGATCGCGCTGCAGGCCGACCAACCGTTTCAGGTCGGCGACGTGGTGACATTCCAGGGCAGAGGCTCAGGCGTCATCGAGAGCGTATCGTGGCGCGGCGTCAAGATCCGGACGTTTCAGAACAATCTCCTGATCATCAGCAACGCAGTTCTGGGAAAAGAGATCATCGAGGTCGCCCCCCGCGATAATCTCAACGCCCGCATCGTATTTTTCAATACTCTTTATACCGATTCCCCGGCCAGGACCGTTCAGGCGGTCCGTGATACCGTGCGCCAGGTCGAGAACGTTTCGCAGAAGATCCGCCCCGTCGTTCGTATTCGGAATCTTGGTGACAATGGAATCGACTGGGAGGTCAAATATTGGCTCGATGACTATGCAAAGTTCAATGATACGGACGCACTGGTTCGACAGCGCATCTGGTACGTTTTCCAACGCGAGAAGTTGGAATTTGCATATCCTACGCGGACTGTTCACATAGTCGAGAAAAAGCAAGAGACAACCTTCGTCGAGTACGTCAATAACGTTTCCGAACATCTGCAGGAGGTCCCGCTGTTCGCTCCTCTCGCCGAGGAAGAGGTCGAGCGACTGGCAAAAGCTTCAACGACCCGCGTTTTTGCGCCGGGTGAGGCGATCGTACGAAGAGGACAAGAGGGCAACTCGATGTTTGTGATCGTCCGCGGAGCCGTCAAGGTACAGATCCCGGAGAACGATTATCAGAAAACGATAAATCGTCTCAAGTCGAACGATTTCTTCGGCGAGATGAGTCTCCTCACGGGTCAGCCCCGGACGGCCACCGTGATTGCCGAAGAGGAGACAGAAGTTATCCAGATCAGAAAGAGCGCGCTCAAGCCGCTATTCGAGGTCAACCCGGACCTGATGAAAGGGATATGCAGCATTATTGAGGAGCGTCGTACCCTGCTTATGGAGAAAGCGGAAGAAAGCGAAGCCGAGCTGCAGGAATCCGGACCGGGCGTACTGTCTTCGCTTCGAAAATTCTTCGGATTCCGGTAGGCGCCTACTGAATGTTCTTATCGTAGATATCGTGAAGGACTTCGGATATCGGCTTCCGGTCCGTGTACATATCCTTCTTGTCGTGCTTGCCTCGTAAAGCCGCCGACTGTCCGGAAGAATGACCGTCACCTTGCTGGTCCTTCTGGGAATCCACGCTGTCAGACGAATTCGAAACGAATGAATACCCGCCGTTCTTATTTTCAGCTTCAAGCTCCGGTACCGGCTCGACGTTGACGGGTATCGCAGCGAACTTCTGCCGGCTGTCTTCCAGCAGGTTTTTCGCTCGCAGCTTTCTGGCCCTTTCAAGCGCCCGAACGGCCGCGGAAGTCATCGGAGCATCGGCCGGCTCGCGTTCGATCTTGCGAAGCACCTTCACATAGCTCCGAAGCTCGGCCGACGGAAAGGCGAAGGCGGACTCGTCAGAGCTCTTGTTCTCTACCACGAAAGCGAGGTTCGAGATGGCGGCTTTATGATCGCCCGCCTTGTTCTGCAATGCCCCAAGCGCAAAGTACAGAAGCGGAGGCGCCCCGCTCATGCGTCTTACAATATCTTCGCCGCGTTTTATCGCTTCGTTGATCTCGAACCCGTACCACCGCCGCTCGTCGTCGCGAAGGATCTCATTCGCGGTCAGATAGAACTCAAAGATCTCACGGGTCTCGCTCTTCGAACCCGACGAGAACATCCGCAAAAGGAAATAGGCGAAGATGCCGAAGAAGAAGATCACGAAGACGGGAAATCCGGCTACGAGCAGCATCGACCCGACGACACCGAAGGCGAGCAGGTATTGACCTCTTTCCTTTACGGATGTCGGGACCCTTTTCTGAAGGTGGTTATCGCTCACGGATCAGCTCGCTTTCGATTGCTCTCCATTCGACGCGGGATCGCCCTGGCCAGGGTCGCCTTTGTGTTCCTGCGGGCGCGTCGCTTCTTTCTGCCGCTCCTCTTTACGAAAGCCGAATTCGGCCATAACGTTCATCGCCATATCGGCGATCTTGAAAGGCGAGTTGATGATGAACGAAACCGTCTCACCGAGCGCGATCGTCTCGAGCTGAACGAGATTCGCGATCTTTTTCTCGAGCGGCAGCTCAGCGAACTGCTTGCGATACTCTTCGTTCTTATCCGCTTCGGCGACTTCCGGCTCCTCGACCGTGGTCTCAGGCTTCTTTTTTGTCATAACAACCACCTCCCCCTTTCGTTCGATTTTCACCTGACACGCAAGACGCTCATTCGTCCAGCGCTCGTTCGCCGCGAAATACTCCTTCTCGATAGTTGTCTCAGGCGATAGAAGCTCCGACCCCGATTGGATCGCCACCCCGCAGAAATGCAGCCCCGTCTCGGGCATACACGAATCTTCAAACCGGATACCGAGCCGCTTCGCCGCATCGATCAGATATGTACCTGCGGCAACAAGGCCTTCCTGGCCTTCCCTTTCAAACTTGATCTCAATTTCGTCCATCTTCCCCTTTCTCTGCTAATGCGCGTGCGTTTTTACGCGTACTTTGGGCTGGGCCCCTGATGGAGCACTCGAACCATCGGTCTCCACCATCTGACAATCAGAGCAAACACCCCACAAGCGAAGGCTGTGATGCGTCGGCCTGAAACCGAACTTGTCAGCCATCTGATCCTGCATCGCCTCGATGTCCGCCGAGAAGAATTCGATAACCTTCCCGCACTCGGTGCAGATCATATGATCGTGGTGCTGATGATTGTAGTGGTGTTCGTAGTACGTCTTGTTGTCTCCGAACCTCACCTCGCGCGCGAGCCCCGCTTCTGTCAGCAGCTTCAACGTTCGATAAACCGTCGTATGCCCGACCGTCGGATCCTCTTTCTGCACCAACCAGTAGAGATCCTCGCTTGTAAGATGCTCTTCGGTGCGTAAAAAGATCTCCATTATCAGATCGCGCTGGCCTGTTCGCCGGAGCCCGGCCTTCTGGATGTGCTCCAGAAAGACCTCTTTTTCCTTTGCGAATGGATCTTTTTTCTTGGGCATAAGCTCGGGTCCGTGGCTAAATTTTAGCACCCGGTATTTCTTTTCGCTATCGAAATGCTTTCACGCAGTTGTTGGACGGCATC
>CAMLKY010000300.1 GCA_946480545.1 uncultured Acidobacteriota bacterium | reverse complement strand
TGACCTTGCGCACTCCGGTTTCCACGGCGGCCCTGACAACGGCCGCATAGTTCTTTTCACTTGCGTAGCCGCGAAGCGTGATCAGATCAGCTTCTACGTTGGTCACGACACCTTTTTCTCCAAGGGCGGCGATTCGAGCGTCGAGAGCTTGCTTAAGGTTCACATTGTTTTCACCCGTGGTCCGGTCGGCGGTGATTATTAGTTTACTCATCAAATCTCGAAACTCCGCCGCGGTACCCACACCCCCGACCGTCAACTTGTTCTCATTCAATCGACCGACCATATCGAGATTGATCATCGCCACGGTCTTATCCAGAGGCCAGACGGGGTTGTTGACGTAATACTTCGAGCCTAAGAGACCTTCCTCTTCACCGCCGAACGCCATGAAGATGATCGTGCGTTTGTTCTTTTTCTCGGCTGCGAATCGTCGGGCGAGCTCGAGTACGGCGGACGTGCCCGAGGCGTTGTCATCGGCTCCGTAGTGGATGTCTTTTGAGTTCGGCGCGAGACTGCTCGACCCGCCGTGACCGAGATGATCATAGTGCGCTCCGATGATGATCGCCTCGCTTTTCAGAGCCGGATCGTTTCCGGGAAGAATACCGATGACGTTATACGCGTCGACAGTATTCTTTGTGAGCACGATCTTGATCTGCGCTTGCGCATCTACTTCGTACTGAGTGCTGGCAGCCTTCCAGGACTCCGGCTGAGCATTGCGAGAGGTGGCTCTATTCGCCAACGAAACCTCGATATCGGTGAGCCCCTGGACGTTCGCGGCGCCGAGCAACTCGGCTCCGTGCGAGCGCATGATACCGACGACCGGGATCGCGGTTTCACCAAGCGAGCGCTCATAGACCAATCGCGAAAGACGATCGTTCTTGAAATTCTCATCCACAGCGATCAGGATGATCGCTTTCGCACCTTTGTCGCGTGCGATGTTCGCTTTCGTATGGATGTTGAAACGCACGAACGGCGAGTGCGGATTGCCTGCGTCAGGCGTCGAGTCGAAGAGCAATACGATCTTGTCTCGTACATTGACCGCCGCGTAGTCGTCGTAATTCGCCTCCGGCGCTGTAACGCCGAATCCTGCGAATACGACATCGGTCATCGGAATATCAGCATTCGGCGAATAACCAAGCGGCATCCAGTTGACGCCGGCTTCCATCTTGTTTTCATTTGCGGCGTTCGACGGCACGATTCGGAGAAGGTTATCGCTTCCGAGCGTCACGCCCGAGACGTACGGAAACGGCTGCAGGTAACCCTTAACGCCCGCCTTTAGTTTGAACTTTGCGAACTGGTCCGCGACATACTTAGCCGCTGCCGTCGCACCACGCTCACCAGTGCGCCGCCCCTCGAGCTTTGCAGAAGCAAGATACTCGACATGCGTGCGAAGATTTTTCTCAAGCGCCGCAGGCGCCTGCGCAATCGACGCAGATGCGAAGAGTAAAAGAGCGAGAATGAATCGGTACTGCTTCATATCTTCGGAAAGTAAGCCGCGTTAGCGGCCAAACGAGTTTAGCCGTGGCCTTTAGGCCACGGAAAGTTTGACGAATAGCCGTGTCGCGTTAGCGACACCAGAATGTTCAAGCGTCGCTACGCGACGCCCTCTTTTGGACGTCGTCCCGTGGCCTAAAGGCCACGGCTAAATTCGGAAGCCGCTACGCGGCTAACCGCGTCTCATATAAAATCCAAAATCCAAAATCCAAGACCGATCCTCACTCAACCCAATCCGCGATGAACACGTTCGTGTCACCCGGTTTCGCGGCGTTGCGGTTTGAGGCGAAGACTAGCTTTTTGCCGTCGGGTGAGAACATTGGGAAGCCGTCGAACGTCGCATTAAATGTGACGCGCTCCAAACCGGTGCCGTCGAGATTTATCAGCGCCAGATCGAAGTTCGGCTGGCGCCGGCGGTTGGCCCGGTTCTCGTCGAAGTAGTTCGTGCAGAAGATCAAACGCTTTCCATCGGGCGTAAAGAACGGTGCGAACGACGCCGACGCGAGATTTGTCACCTGCCTCTTGTTCGAGCCATCGGCGTTCATCACCCACACTTCAAAAATGGTCGGGACGACGAGGTCCTGGGCCAGCAGCTCTTTGTAGCGGGCGATCTCGGCCTCGGTTTTCGGACTCGAACGACGGTAGACGATCATCTTCGAATCCGGCGAAAAGAATGCACCGCCGTCGTAGCCGATCTCGTTCGTCACGCGTTTCACATTCTTACCGTCGATGTCCATCGTGTAGAGTTCGAGATCGCCGTCGCGCTCCGACGTGAAGACTATTTTCTTCCCGTTTGGCGAGACGGTCGCCTCGGCATCGTAGCCGGCGACGTTTGTAAGGCGACGTATATCGGTACCATCGGCCTTTGCGGTGTACAGCTCGTAATCGCCGTACACCGGCCTCACATAGCCTTTTGATCGATCCGGTTCCGGGGGGCAGTCGCGTCCGCCGCTGTGGGTCGACGCATAGATGATCCGCTTTCCCCCTTTGAAGAAGTATGAACAAGTCGTGCGGCCTTCACCGCTGGAGACCTGTCTAGTCGCGGAGCCGTCGACGTTCATCGTGTAAATGCGGTCACATCCGTTTCCGTCGCGTTTCGATTGAAAGATCAACTGTTTTCCGTCGGATGAGAAATAGGCTTCGGCATTTTCACCGCCGTTTGTGAGTTGTCTGATGTTCTTGAGGTGCCGCTCGTTATTTTCCTGAGCGCAGATACTTGCAAATAGGGTTATAATTACGGCCGGTAAAACGTATAACTTCTGCATACTTAAGCGATACTAACATTGGTGCTGGGTCACAACTTGCATCCGAAGCCATTAGTTTAGCGAAATAAAACGGCAAGACAAGCTAATCGCCTGTCGGGCGACACGCCCATTTCATATCTGAGATGCCTTTTGAGACGACAAAAGACGTTTACGATTGGTACGAGCGCCAGCAGCCGGTCTTTACCAAACAAGGGATCGATAGCATTCCCTGGCATGAGGTAAGACAGCACCCGCTCGACGAGCGTTTCATTCCCGTGCTGCTTTACATGCGCGATGTCGAGACACTGACCGACATGTATCATCGTGAGCTGCTTCGAACGCCGACGGAGGTGCTCAACCGCTTCCTCAATGAGGCCGGTGTCGAGACGGGCGATAAATGGCAAGGTCAGGTCCGCCGCGGCGTTTCCAGTTTCTACAACTTCAATACATACCTGTTGACCTGTCTCACAAATCTTCTGGGTCGTAAGTTCACCGCGACACACATGTCGTTCGGCGCCATACACGAGATGTCGACGGCACAGGCGTATCGCCGCATGGATGAGCTGGCGGGACATCCGGTGCTTTCGCAGATCCTCAACGGCATCATTCGAGAAGAGTCTTTTCACACACACTTCTACTGGAGCGTTGCAAAACTCGAGCTCCGTAATAGCGACGCCGCGCAAAGGATCGCGCGATTTGTGATTCGTACGTTCTATCGACCGGTCGGCCAGGGTTCACTGCACCGAAGCCGCACCGAATATGCGATCAGGACCCTGTTCGGTGGCACGGACGGCCTCGAGCGATTACACAAGACAGTAACGCAGCGAGCCCAGACCCTCCCCGGCCTGGAAGCACTAAACAAAGTTACAGACACGATCGGGAGGATCACCAATCAGAGACTGCCGGAAGGGTCGTGGGGGTGATGCGGTGGGTTGCTAGTAAGTCGAAGCTTCAGCCTATCGGCTGATTTACCACCCCGCGATCCGCCTCGCGGCGGGATCGCTTCCCCTCCTTCAGAAGGAGGGGACTTATTTCTGGCGACTCGCAAGCCAGGGGACACGAAAGTGTCGCACACAAAACTCCCCTCCTTCTGAAGGAGGGGTGCCGAGGCCTTGCGAGGCGGGGTGGATACTCGACCGCGAGGTCGAATCCACCTCCATTGACGATTAAACCACTGCGTCACACGTTGATAGTTGACCTCTACTCCTCCCATGAAACTAAATAATCTCCCTCCGTTAAAAACCTTTCGTAAGAAACTCAGAAAGAATCTGACCCCGGCT
>CAMLKY010000299.1 GCA_946480545.1 uncultured Acidobacteriota bacterium | reverse complement strand
GGCACCTGGCTGTCGTTGAGCGATATCTCGACCAGCATGTTCGGGTAGTTTTGCGCCTTTATGTTGTCGTACGGTGAGTACTGCACCATATAATCCCAGGCCTTCTTATCATCGCGCGGGTTTCCCCATTCGATCCACTCCTCGGTCGTAAGCGGGAGGTCGGCATCGATCATGGTATTCATGACATCGACGAACGGTACCTGGACGATCGCGGCCTTGAAAAGCTCCGGTGCCTGGTTCACTACAGCACCCATCAGCAGACCGCCCGCCGACCCGCCCTGGATGACGAGCCTGTCGGGCGAAGTGTACTTCTGCTCGATCAACCATTTCGCCGAGTCGACGAAGTCGTTAAAGGTGTTCATCTTCTTGAACATCCTTCCTTCCTGCCGCCACCGCTCTCCGAGCTCGCTGCCGCCGCGAATGTGTGCGATCGCATAGATCATGCCGCGATCGACCAGGCTGAGACGCGCGGTCGAGAAGTTCGGCGTCATCGATGCTCCATACGAGCCGTAAGCGTAGAGCAGCATCGGAGCCTTGCCGTCGAGCCTGGTTCCCTTCTTCATGACCATCGAGATAGGAACTTTCACACCGTCGCGCGAGACCGACCAAACACGTCGAGTCTCATACTGGCTCTTGTCATAACCGCTTGGGATCTCCTGCTGCTTGATGAGGGTGCTTTTCCTCGAAGAGAGATCGAACTCGTAGGTCGAGACCGGCGTGATCATTGAAGCGTAGTTGTAACGGATGACCGGCGTCGAATATTCGGGATTGAACGCCAGCCCCATCGTGTAGACGCTCTCCGGCGTGGCTATCCGCGCCGGCGCCCTACGGGTTTTCATATCCATCACCCGCAGGTATTCAAGTCCGTTCTCGAGCTCGGAAACGACGGCGTAATCTTTGAAGAAGTTTATGTCTTCGACCTTTATAGCCGGGTTGTGCGGAATGAAATCGACCCAGTTCTTTTCCGACGGATCATTGCCCGGGCCTCGCATCACCTTGAAGTTTTCGGCGTCCTTGTTTGTGACGATGTAGAAATCGCCGTTGTCATAGTCCGCACTATACTCGTGCCCCTCGCGGCGGGGGCTTAGAAGCTTGAACTCGCCGAGCGGATTATCCGATGGCAGATACCATGCCTCGCGCATCGTCTTCGCGAACGACGTTATGAACAGCATCTTCTTGTCGCGCGAGCGGCCAATGCCGATCCCAAAGAGAACGTCTTTCTCGTCGAATATCAGTTTGTCAGGTTCCGCGGAGCCGACGGCGTGGCGATAGATCTTGTCGGTTCGTTTGGAAACGGGATCTTCCTGCGCGTAGAAAAGGTACTTGCCGTCGTTCGACCACTCCTGCGAAGTAACGCGCTCGATCTTTTCCGGAAGGAGCTTCCCCGTGCGAAGGTCCTTTACCTGAAGCGTGTACTGACGATAGCCGACGTTATCGGATGAGAACGCAAGGAGGTTTCCGTCGTCGCTCGGCTCGATGGTTCCGATCGCGAAATACTTGTGCCCCTTCGCCATCTCATTCTGATCGAGTAGCACCTCGGGGTCGGCACCATCCTTCGTCCGGCTCCGCAGATAGGTTGGATACTGCTTCCCTTCCTCGGTCTTTGTGAAGTACCAGTATTCACCAAGCTTGTACGGCACGCTCAGGTCCGTCTGCTTGATCCTGCCGAGCATCTCTTTATACAGATTCTCGACGAAGGGCTTGTGCGGCCCCATGTGCGCTTCGGTATAGGCGTTCTCGGCTTCGAGATATTTGATGATCTCGGGATCCTTTTCCTTGTTGCGGTCGCGCAGCCAGGCGTAGTTGTCGGTTATTTCGTAACCATGGATCTTGAGCACTTTCGGCTCTTTTTTCGCGATTGGCGGCTTTATCGATTCCTGAGCTGTACTCATAGTCGTGGCTACAATAATGACAAGAAAGATCGCGGCTAGGCAAAACTTCGGGCTCATTGAAGATACTCCTTTATTTCAACTTCGGGCTTGTCTTGTGATTTCAGTCTTACGCAATATACCAGCATGCAGTTTTGGGAGCGACCCCGCGGGCCCGTGCTTAGGAGGCCCGGGTGAGGATAAAATCGGCGAGCTCGGCTAGTAGATCCGGCCGCTGCTTCATCTCGTTGATCGATGCCAGGACCTCTCCGTGCACTCTTGCTGCATGCTGGTGCGTTTGTTCCAGCCCGCTCACGGCAGGGTACGTCGCCTTTGACGCGGCCGTGTCCTTCCCGGCTGTCTTACCGAGGGCTTCGGTCGTCTGCGTGACATCCAGTACATCGTCGCGGATCTGAAAAAGCAACCCGAGTCGGTCGCCGAACTTTGACACCGATGCGAAAGTCTCGGCATCGGCTTGTGCAACCAGGGCTCCAGCCTCGGCCGAATCCGCCGGACCATGCGCCGCGCCGGCCGGACGCTCGCAGAAGCCGCTGACCCGTTTTGTTTCGATGGATATGCTCGATCTCTCCAAGTGTGACTTCACTTCCTTCCGCGTCCAGGTCGAGCTGCTGCCCGACGACCATGCTCGTCGCCGCGCGGGCGAGACCTGCTATCAGTGCATTTCGTGTTTCAAAGGTAAGGCTGGTGTCATCCGCGATCGCCTGGAACGCGATCACCTGCAGAGCATCACCCGCCAAAATTGCCGTCGCCTCGCCATATTTCCTATGGCACGTCGCACGTCCCCGCCGCAGGTCATCGTCATCCATTGACGGGAGATCGTCGTGGATAAGCGAATAGGTGTGGATCATCTCGACGGCCGCGGCAGTGCGAACGAGCGCCGCATCATCCGCTCCGAGCGATCTCCCTACGGCGAACACCAGCGCCGGGCGAAAGCGCTTTCCCCCGGCAAACAGGCTCCAGCGGATCGCATCACGAAGCCTCTGCGGCGGATCACCGGCGGAAGGTATTAGTTTATCGAGCTCAGAATTGACCAGGCGGGTCACGTCGGAAAAGAAGTCATCGAGATGCTGCATTTGATGGAAAAATTATCGAGTATCGAATACCGAATATCAAAATGAAACTTGAGTTCACCGGCCGGCTCGCTTGCACGATGCCGAGTCAAACGTTAGATTTTTGATTACATAATGCCTGTCGCACCCGATGAATTTCGCGCCGCTCTGTCGCGTTTCCCCAGCGGTATTACCGTCGTCACGTCCCGCAACGCCGAAGGCGGCTATCACGGGATAACGGTGTCGGCTTTTTGCTCGGTGTCGCTCACCCCGCCGCTCGTTTTGGTTTGCATCGAGAAGACCACCGGGAGTCACCGGGCACTGAGCGAGTCGGGCGTCTTCGTCGTGAACATTCTTGCCGCAGGCCAGGACGACCTGTCTGAGAAGTTTTCGGTCGCGTTAGTGGAAAAGTTCAACGGCGTCGATTTCATACCGGGTATCGGAGGGGTTCCTGTCCTAACGGATGCACTGGTGAACCTCGAATGCCGGCTCCGGGACTCTTTCGATGGCGGGGATCATTCGATCTTTGTTGGAGAGGTCGAACGCGTGGCTATGCGTGATGGCGAACCCCTCGTCTATTTTCACGGCAACTATCGCGATCTCCTCAGCTCGTAAGCGTCTTTTTCGTGTTCTTTCGTGTAATTCGTGTGTTTCGTGGTTAGGGCTTTCAACGCAGAACCTCGAGACAAGACGAACAAGACGGGCGAACAAACGACAGTTCAACTCCCAGTCGTTAGCATGCTCTCCAGATCGCCCTCATCGAGCTGGTACACCTCATTACAGAAACCGCACGACATGACTGCGCCTTTGTCCTCGGCCAGCATCGACTCAACTTCCGCGCGTCCGAGCGATGCGATCAAAGTTCGTGCACGCTCCATCGAACAATTGCAGCGAAACTCGACCGGTTTCTCCTCCAGGACCTCAAACCGAATGTCCCCCAGCGCGAGCCGCGCCGCCAGCCCGTAGACCGTGCTCCAGCCGAACTTCGCCGCCAGCGGCGGCGCGAACAGCACCGCGAGCACGGTGCCCGAGTTGCCGGCACCGGCGATGCCCATCACGATGCCCTGATATTGCGGCGGATACCAG
>CAMLKY010000298.1 GCA_946480545.1 uncultured Acidobacteriota bacterium | reverse complement strand
TCTCGAATTCGCAGGATTCCCCCCGCTCGAGGCATTTCAGACATCCGGCGGAACCTCCACGCTGCCGGATACATTCCTTGGAAAGATACGCGAGCTCGATTACAAGACGATCCGCTTCGCCGGTCACTGTGAGAAATTCAAGGCGATGATCGATCTTGGGCTCTGCTCTAGCGAAGAGATCGTCGCAGATTATCAAAAGGTCGTACCGCGAAAGGTGTTCGGTGAGCTTCTGCAAAAGCACCTGCCGGCCGACGGACCTGATTACGTGCTCGTGCGATTGGATTTTGTCGGACGTTCAAAGGGCGAGACGAAACGCCTACGCTACGACATCGTCGATAAACAGGATGAGCAAACCGGCCTCTCCGCAATGATGCGCACCACAGCATTCCCTGCTTCGATCATCGCTCAGATGATGGCACGCGGCGATGTTTTGATGCGCGGGGCGACACCGCAGGAAAAGGCGATCGAGCCGGTAAGGTTCGTGGCGGAGTTGGAGAAGAGGAACATCGCGATCTCAATCAGTTAAAAGAAAAGCTAACCGCAGAGGTCGCGGAGCGCGCAGAACTCACCGATCGCACCGCATGTCCGCTGGCTCTGCGTTGGACAGCCTTCCAGCGTGACAAACCGGGTCCTAAGACCCGAGTCTGCAATACGAAAAAGGCCGTCCAGATGGACGGCCCTGATAATTTATAAAACCGAAAGTATTGACTTAGATCCCGACCAGCCTCGGGTTAGCTTTCTTCTTCAGCAACTTGCGCAACTTCAGCCTCGCCTTGTGGAGCTGCGACTTTGATGTACCTACCGAGCATCCGAGGATCTTCGCGACTTCCTCGTGCTCGAAGCCTTCGACGTCGTGCAAGACGAATACGCTCTTGTAACCCGCCGGCAACTGGTCGATCGCGCTCTCAAGAGCGATCTTGTCCACGATCGGCATCTTGAACGGATTCTCGGTACCCCGAACCGTCTGCTCCGGCGTCTCGCCTTCCTCAGTCGTTTTTTCAAATTTCACATTCCGCTTACGGAAGTGCATCAAAACCTGGTTTACAGTCAGCCGGTGGAGCCAGGTCGTAAAGGCCGAATCGCCCCGGAAGCTGCCGATCTTTCGATAAAGCTGAATAAAGACATCCTGCGTCAGATCTTCGGCTTCATACGCGTTCTGCAGCATACGCAAGCAGATCGAATAGACTCGACGATGATGACGTTGATAGATCTCTTCAAATGCGACCATGTCGCCCTTGGCGGCCGCCTGTGTCAGATCGAAGTCGCTAAGCTTCCCCGCATCGGCCACATTCTTTTTAGCTTTTCCACCCTTCGATTGTCCTGTCGCTTCGCCCGCCTGCAGGACCGGATAATCTAATGTTTCTGTGGTCATTTCCTTGTTTCCCCCTCGCTCTAGAGCGAATCAATCAGCGTGCCAAACGCAGATACGTGGATTTAGACACGCAATTAGCCTTATTTTGTTCCATTTTCGCTGGCATACCTGGTAATTCGATGAACATCCAAGCACAGATTCACACGCGAAAGCGTATAGACAATGTTGCAATTGCTACATCGCGCGCCGCTGTACGGATGCGTTACAAATTCGTGGCCGCGAATGTTGTGCTAGTATGCTATGGCAATTTCGGCATCTTGAGATCAAATGGCGAGTTTATTCGGAAAACTGAGGTTTTTAATGGTTGTCTCGCTGGCTTTGACGGTCGCGGCGGCGGTTGTTCGAGGCCAACAGGAGATCTCTGATGTAGATGGTCAGCCAGTCCTGATCAAGCATTTGCCTGATTACGAGCGCGTCCAGGCCGACGCGGTCTTCGTCACCGATAAGCCGGCGCTCGTTGATGCCGTAGGTCAGCATCCGGTGCTTGCTATCCTGGATTTTCCGGTCGGCACTGAGGCGGTGGCGGCAGTCTATCCGCAAGGCACACTCGTTATCGTCGAATACACGAATCCTCAATCTTCTATCGAGGCCGATTCAAAGGTCCTGCAGCTTTTGAGTAATACGCCTCAGTCCGACGTCGTCTATCGCCGTATCGGAAACTACAACGCCTTCGTTCTTGGGACGGTGGATGCCCCAGGTGCGAACACACTGCTCGATCAGATCCGCTATCAAAAGACCGTTCAGTGGCTGGGCGAAGATCCTTATCTGCTGCAGAAGCTGGAGCGCTACATGATCGGTACGTCGAGAGATATCGTCATCTCGACGGTGATGGTGATAGTGCTTGGACTTGGCGGCTCGCTGCTGACGGGCATACTCGTGGGACTCGTCTACTTCCGAATACGTGACCAGAAACGCGCTCGACGAACTGCGTTTTCCGATGCGGGCGGATTGACCCGGCTTAATCTAGACGGCCTTTCAGAAGATCCGCTTTAAGGCAGGGCTTCCACAAAACGCTCGATGTCCGAGCGATCATTGTAGAAGTGTGGTGCGATCCGAACCCGGTCGCCACGCGGGCTGATAATAACTCGTCGCTCCTCGAGCTGCTTCGCGACGTCATTCGATGTCAAACCGTTTCGATGCTTGATGCACACGATCGCCGATTTCTCACCGGGCGCGCGTGAGCTGACGATGTCGTAATTCTTCCCGGCCAGAAGTTCGCAGAGATAATCCGTCAATTCATCAAGATACGCTTCGATGCGATCAAGACCTGTATCAGAAAGAAGTTTTGCGCTCTGCTCGAGCCCGTAGAAGAGCGACGAGCTTCCTGTGCCGCTTTCCCAGGCGAGCGCGTTCTCTTTGAACGGCTGCTCGCGATCATCGAAGTCCCACGGCGTTTCGACACTGATCCAGCCGACAAATGTCGGATCGACGCGGTCACGCGCTTCATCCGACACGTAAAGCATGCCGCATCCGTCCGGTGCGCATAACCACTTATGGCTCGCGCCCGAAGCGATATCGACGCCCAGCGCGGGAAGATCGAAGCCGCGTGCTCCGAGAGCTTGAATAATGTCGACTGCAAACAACGCATCGACCGAATGGGCCGCTTCGGCAATGCGGGCGAGATCTGCGTTAAAGCCTGATGCGAACTGAACGGCACTTATTGCGACAAGCCTGGTGTTGGAATCGATCATCGAGATCAGCTCATCAAGATCGATCCGTCCATCGCGCTCGGGAGCAAGCCTGAGCTCGACACCGAAACGATCGCGAACACGCCGCCAGGCATAATAGTTCGCCGGAAATTCGCCGGCGAAGCTGACTATGTTGTCACCCTCGCTCCATTCGATCCCCGAAGCGACGGCCGCGAATCCGTCGGATGTGTTTCGCATGAAGGCCAGGTTTGTCGGAGCGACATTGAGCATTCCAGCGATCAGGTCCCGTGCGCGATTCTTTGTCGCAACCCATTCCAGATAATGTGCCGCACCGTGATTCGAGACATCTTCCAACTGAGATCGAACGGCTTCTATCGAGGTCGTCGGCATCGGTGACACGGCCGCGCTATTCAGGTAGACGTAATTTTGGGCGGCCGGAAACAGGGCTTTGATCTGCTCGTTCATACGCAGCGTAAATTCAGATTTCTTTTGACAAAACAGGGCTTAGGCGGCTAATTTGCTAGTTGGTGCGCGGGCAGCCAACCGCTTCTGTGTACCGCTTCATCGAATAAGCCGATTATGTTCGATTTCCGCCGCAAAAACCAATTCGAGTTCGGAGCCGTTTCGCCCGACGATGACCGCGACATTGAGGTCGTCCAACTTAGGCGAGAGTCTCGCCAGGGCATCTGGACGGAAAGTCTGCGGCTTGTTCGCGACATCTTCCTGATCATCGTCGTCTTTATTCTTTTCGGCGTGTTCGCCGTTCAGCCGGTTGTCGTAGAAGGCACATCGATGCTGCCGCAGCTCAACGACGGCGAACGGCTGCTAGTTAATAAGCTCGTCTATTACAAGATCCAGAGCGTAAGTTGGGGGCATCTCGAACGTGGCGACATCGTGGTGTTCTGGTTTCCCAAAGAGCCGGACAAGAGCTACGTCAAACGCATAATTGGTTTGCCCGGCGAGATCGTCGAGGTTCGCAACGGCAAAGTTATCATCGATGGCCAGGAGCTTACA
>CAMLKY010000297.1 GCA_946480545.1 uncultured Acidobacteriota bacterium | reverse complement strand
GGCGAGCGGGTGGCGAACGAGTTTATTCAGGACGATTTTACGGCTGAGAGGCTGTGCTGGGAGCTCGAACGCCTTCTCCAGCCGGATGTGAATTCGAGCGTTCGCGCAAAGCTCCGCGATGCGGCGGACAGGTTAGGGCAAGGCGGAGCATCGCGCAGGGCCGCGGAGGCTATCCTCAGACTCATCGAAAAAAGCTAGCGGTTCCTGCAGCCGTCCGCGGGTATCGCGGCGTAGAATCTCTCGAGTAACGGATCGCTCTTGCTTAAGGGCAGCATCATCATCTCCCACGCGGCTCCGACCCTGTACTGGATAAGAAAACTCTCGGACGAACAGTCGCTGCAATAACGAATCATTTCCTTCGACGCCTTCTTTGGATCGTCCGAGGCAAACATCTGCCGGCCCTCCACAACTTCCTTGGCCAATGACGTAAGCCGCTGCGGCGCATCTTCGACTATCGGCTGGCCATTCTCGTCCGCACCGCAGAACAGTTTGCCTTTTGAGTTGAGCGAGAACACCGTGAGGGAACCGAAGACGCCGCCCTCCGAGAGTAGACTCACTGCCCAATCCCCTTCCACAGAACCTGCGAACGTTTCGAGAGCGACGGCGTAACGTTTTGCTTCTCGCTCTTTCACAAGTTGAGCGACTTCGGCGGCGTCCGGGGCAGGTAGCAGTGGCGCCTGTCCGTTAACAAAAGGTAGAAAGACGAAACCGAGAACAAGTGACGTGAACAGGAGAGACTTCATATTGTCAGAACCTCCGCTTTCACCGAAAGATGCACGACCCCGAGCCGAGGTTGTTTCGGGCACCCGAGTTAGTCGTCCCCCGAGGCACGCCGCTTCAGTGTCTTGACGTCTTCTTTAAGCCGGCCAAGGCCTTTGACAAGTGCGTTCTGACGCTTGTATTCGTCGAGCGGCTGGATCGGCGTCCCCCACCAGACGCCCGGCCGCACGATCTTGCCGGGGAGAATGCCAGCCTGCGATCCGATCACCGCGCCGCTTTTGACCCGCGCATGATCACCGAATCCAACCTGTCCGCCGATCACGCAATCGTCCTCAATAACCGTACTGCCTGAGATGCCTGTCTGTGCCGCGATCACGCATCTTTTGCCGATCTGGACATTGTGTCCGACCTGTACGAGATTATCGATCTTGGTCCCTGCACCGATACGGGTCTCGCCGAGAGCCCCGCGGTCAACGCATGTATTCGCGCCGATCTCTACGCGGTCCTCGATCACCACGGTGCCGATCTGCGGAAACTGGTGATACTCGCCGTCGCCGTCCCGGACATAGCCGAAACCAGGTGCTCCGATCACGACTCCTGGATGCAAGATCACATCGTTTCCGATCGTGCATTCATCTTCTACAAAGACGTTCGGATGTATGATGCAGTTACGACCGATCCGGACGTTATCACCGATTTTCACGCCGGCACGGAGTTGCGTCCCTTCGCCGACGTGTGAATTCTCCCCAACACACGCGAATGCACCAACGAAGACGTTGGGACCGATCGTAGCGGACTCGGCGACCACCGACCCCGGGTGGGTCTCGGGATCCCTTTTCTTGGGCGGATGCAAGGCCGCTGCAGCGCGGGCAAACGCGAGCTTAGGATTCGTGGTCAAGATAAGTGCGGCCGGGCTAGATTCGTCGGCGCGGATGTCCGGCAATGTTATGACGCACGAAGCTCTGGTCGAGGTCAATTCGCCGCGGTCCGAGAATGCGAGTTGGCCCGCAACTGCGTTCGACAAGTCCGCCACCGCGTCGATCTCAACGTCCCCGCCGCCCCTCAGTTCACCGCCGACCAGCGCCGCTATCTCGTGCACCTTCATGCGTACAAATTTATATCGTTTCCCGTCGAAAAGCACTCGCCCAAAAAGAAATAGACAGGCCGGAAAACTGCCTGTCTAATCGGGCTGATGGGCTTGGGGGTCAGGCCTGCGCCTTTCGCTCCGCTGAGTCGATAGCGGATTGCAGAAATATCTCCATGCCGGCGATCGTAAATCCGTGTTCCTTCTCGAGCCGCTTCAGGACAGGTGCCGAATCGCTATCCATAAAGTCGAGGTCGGCGATATCGATGGTCAGTCCCCCGCCATGATCCGCCTGCATCTGTACGGCCAGCTTCTCGAGCAGCAGCGCGTCGTCGAGCAGCATGTCACCTTCGACCCTGAGTACCATACGGCCGTCCGATTCGCTGATGCTTTGAGTGATGTTTGTCGGCATAGAACAACCTCCTCGCTCAGTGTGATTACGATAAGTCTTTGATGGTGGTTTCAGCCCCGCATGGACTTTACAAATCTTTAACTTAGCTGGTGATGTGAATACGCGCCGCCCGCCGCATCGTCAGGAACACACCGGCAAAAACAAGCGCCGCCGCGATTATAAAACGGAAATCCAACCCCTCGTTGAGAAAAATAACCGCGAGCACAAAGCCGATCAGCGGCTGCAGATAAACAAAGACCGCAACCGTAGAAGGTTCGACACGGGCGAGGGCCCATGCGTTCAGAAGGTACGGCGCTGCGGTGGCACCGACGGCGATGTACATAACCAGGAGCCATATGCTGTTATCGACATGACCGGTACCGGCTATCGACAGGGACGCAAGCCCAAGCGGCACGCAGATGAAGCTCGCGAAAACAAACACCCACATCATCGAGCGGAATGCGCCGTTCCGGGTGATGACCTCTTTTGACGTCGCGACATAGATGCCGTACGAAAGCGAATTTACGATGATCATCAGATCGCCGACGGTCGTCTCCGACGAAAACGAGGCGGCCCGCGGGTCGATCAGTAAGATGACCCCGGTTGCAGCCAAAACTATCCCGAGCGTTTTGCTCCGGGTCAATCGCTCGGTTCCCACGATCGAGCCAACGACCAACGTAAAAATGGGAATCGTTACGGCAAGCAGGGAAGTGTTGGCCGCCTTTGTGAGCGAGAGCCCGCCGACAAAAAGGAGTTGGTTGAAGACGACTCCGAAAAGACTCAGAAGGGCGAGACGCCAGTAATCGGAAGACTGTTTGAGCCAGACTCGGCCGCGGTACGCCTGAAATCCCAAAAGCACGGCCCCTGTGATTCCAACCCGCAATCCAACAAGCGATACCGCTGGCAGTACCTCAAGTACGATCTTGCCAATTACGGGAAGAGACCCGAAGAATGCCTGAACGCCCAACAGGGCCAAATAAGGCGCGATGGTGTCGGACTCATCTTGATTAGCGGGTTCGTTCAAAGCGTTAATAATACCAAAAGACAATCTGTTTATATCTTTGCCACAACGACGCCTGGTGATATATTGAATCGCTCTTTCGGCCCTTCACCCGTATGAACCGTTTCAAATCGATCAGAATCTTATTTTTGCTGGGCATTTGTTTGCTCGCCACTTGGCCGGCCGAGGCGCAGCAACCCCTAGGACTCGAGGACATACGCACCGCGCTTGCGGCGAGTAAAGCCGGCATTAAAACAACGAATCTCGTCCTGATCAAGCAGGTCGCGGAACGCGGTGTAGCATTTGAAATCGACGACGACACCGAGAAGGCGCTCCGCGCAGCCCAAGCGAGCGATGACCTTATCGACGCGATACGCGAGGCGATCTGCGAGAAATATTCGGAGGCGGCCGAAAAATGTGAGAAGAACGATTTCGGATGTCGATTGGAGAATTACAACAGGGCCATTGCAGCACACCCTAACGACGCGACGGTGATCCTTAATCGAGGCGTCACGCGGCATGACGCGGGCGACTTCGACGGAGCTATCAAAGATTACGATGCGGCTCTTGCGCTCGCTCCCGACGACGCTCTTGCGTACGCAAATCGCGCTCTCGCGTACTTGAAAAAAGGCGAAGTCGATAAGTCGATCAGGGATTACGACAAAGCGATAGGGATGACGCCGGATGTCGCTGACTATTACTTCAACCGGGCGCTCGCTCGGCACGAGCGGAAAGAATACGACCTCGCGATCAAGGATTTGACGAAGTACATCTCGCTCAAGCCGTCGGATCCGGACGCGTTCCTGAACCGCGGCAACGCGTACTTCGAGAATAAGGCGTACCCCGCGG
>CAMLKY010000296.1 GCA_946480545.1 uncultured Acidobacteriota bacterium | reverse complement strand
GTCGCCACCGAACTTTTCGCGCATCGCGTTGGCGAGCACGATCGCGAGCATGCTCTCACCAATCACCCCGGCCGCCGGAACCACGGTTACATCGGATCGCTCGTAGGCGGCCTCCGACGGTTCCTTAGTATCGATGTCGACCGAGCGCAGAGGCTTTTTCAGTGTTGAAATCGGCTTTAGATATCCGCGTACCCTGATCTCTTCGCCGTTTGTTATTCCGCCCTCCAAGCCGCCTGCTCTGTTTGTGAGACGCCTGAATCCGGAATGAGCAAGCGTGCCGGAAACGCGGTCATCCGGCATTATCTCATCGTGAACCTGCGAGCCGGGCCGCGACGCATTTGCGACTCCCGAGCCGATCTCAACCGCTTTGACGGCATGAATGGACATGAATGCCTGTCCGATTCGGCCATCGAGCTTCTCGTGCCACGAGAATGCCGAGCCGAGCCCCGCAATCACGCCTCGGGCAACGACCTCAAAAACGCCGCCAAGCGTATCGCCATTTTCTTTAGCCTCGTCGATGAGCCGGATCATCCGGTCCTGAAGCTCAGGATCGACGCAGTTCAGCGGCGAATCGTCAGGGATCCCGGTTATGGCTCCCCAAGCGTGTTCTGCAGGAAGCTCGGGGAACCCGCCAAGCTGCGTGACGTGGCTCCGTATCTCAACCCCGAATTGCGCAAGCAACTGTTTCGCGATCGCACCCGCAACGACGCGTGCCGTCGTCTCGCGTGCCGAAGCCCGTTCAAGCACATTGCGAAGGTCGCGCGTCGCAAACTTTTGCCCGCCCGCAAGGTCGGCGTGACCCGGCCGCGGACGTGTCACCTGGCGCAGGTTCTTTGGCTCCGATTCGAGGGCCTCGGCTGACATTATCTCGGTCCAGTGCACGAAGTCCCGATTTTCGATCATGATCGCAATCGGGGAGCCGAGGGCCTTACCATGTCGTACACCCGACAGTACGTCCGCACGATCATTTTCTATTTTCATCCGACCGCCGCGGCCGTAGCCCTGCTGGCGACGCCACAGCTCACGGTCGATCTCGGCGATGTCGATCGGAAGCCCCGCCGGCAAGCCCTCGACTATCGCAATAAGCGCCTTGCCGTGCGATTCTCCTGCTGTGGTGAATTTGAAGTGCATATCGGTCCCGGATGCGATGGAAGGGGCGTTAGAAATGATCAAACCCCTTCTGGTTCATCGCCGCTTATAGGATGATGGCCCCGTCCTCCGAAGGCGATCAGGGCGACGCTTGAGATGATCAATATCCCGCCCAGAAGCGTCTGCGGCGGCAATCGCTCGCCGAGAAATACTCCACCGATGATGACCGCAATAAGTGGAGTGACAAGCGATATCATCATGGCTTTAGTGGATTCGATTCTACTTAAAAGCCAATAGTAAAGCCAAAATGCCGCGATCGTACCGAGTACGGCCAGATACAGCACGCACGCGATGGCGGTCCACGACCAGTTGAAATCGAGCGGGTTGCCTTCTACGGCTAACGAATAGACCAAGAGTGCGGGAAGACCGCAGATCATTTGCGCACAGACGAGGCTGGCGGGGTGAAGAGATGTGCCGCGTGCCTTGATCAGTATTGACGCTTGCGCAGCAGAGTAGGCTCCGGCGACGATCGCGACACAGCCGGCGAAGGCCATAACGCTTTCGATCCGGAGCTGTTCGATAAAGATCGCGGTGACGCCGGACATTCCGAGGACCACGGCGAATATCTTTAGCGGAGTGATCCTTTCGGCGGGAAGGAAGATCCACGCGAGCAGCAGGCCGAAGACGGTGATCATTGCCTGCAAGACCGCGGCGAGACCGGACGTGATGTACTGCTCGGCCCAGAACACCGTGGCGTAGTTAAACGAGAACTGCAGAAATCCGGTAAGCGCAATGAGTTTCCACTCAGCCGGTTTACGCGGCCAAGGCAGTCGGCGAATGCGAATGACCGGAAGAAGAATCGCGATGGCAACGACGAATCGTGCAGCAGCGAAGGCGATCGGGGGAAGGTCGGCGAGCCCGATCTTGATGAATATCCATGTGGTCCCCCAGAGCACACAAAGGATAAACCAAACGAGGATAGTCATCGATCAGTACACTCTATACATTGAACCGCGTGAAAACTGAATTCCTTATCGCAGATATCAAAATCTGAAATTTCATCTCCCGTTCCATGATCAGCTTCGTTCGTAAAAGCTGAGACACGTATCCCCCTGTTTGAGTAGACGCCAGCGCCGCAGATGGCCGACTGCGTCCGGCAAGAGGTTCTTCGCATGGTGCTCGGCCACGAGGACCGCACCTTCGCGTAGCAGCGTCGACTCGTCTGCACCGAAATCGAAAAGCACAAGCGAGTAATTTGTATCGTACGGTGGATCGTAAAAGACCATATCCCAGCCGGTCGGATGCTCTCGACCACTAAAGTTCTCGGCCGGTAATGCGACCACTTCTGTCTTCGATTCGTCGATCGACAGCAGATCTAGATTCTCCTCGATCAACGCGCACGCGCGACGCGACTTGTCGACGAAGGTGACGAACTCTGCACCGCGGGACAAGGCTTCGATCCCGATCGCGCCGGTACCGGCGCACAGGTCGAGCACACGCGTGCTCTCATCGATCTGTGGAGCGAGGATATTGAATAACGTTTCGCGCAGGCGGTCGGAGGTTGGTCGGGTGCGACCGTCGGGAGGGCTTTTCAGGATGCGGCCACGATATTCGCCGGCGATAATGCGCATACAGGATTGCGAGGTGCGGAACAGCGTTTCCGGAACGTCGGTAAAGGCAGCTCTCGTTTCTCTGATGAGGTCATTGCCTGTCCCGAACCGGCTATGCCGCTTTCTTCGTTACCGTTAGATTCTCTCATAAATGCTGAGAATCGTTTCGCCTTGATCGACGGTCCGCCAGCGCTTTAGCCTGTCCATCTGGTCCGGATAAGAATTCTTTGACTCGTGTTGGATAAGCAACAGACCGCCGGGACGCAAGGCCCGTCCCCGGCAGAGTTGCACGAGTACCGCTGCGTGCTCATCGCCATCCGGTAGATCGAAATAAATGACATCCCAGCAGCGTTTCCGTCGTGACACGAGTTTCAAATAGGGAAGTATCTCCATCTCAACAATCTCGCCGTGTCCGTCCTTAATGCCGAGTTCCGAAAGATTCTTTCGGATGAACGTGCACATTCGCGCTGACCGCTCGACGAATGTCACCAGCATCGCTCCGCGCGAGACCGCCTCGATGCCGATGGTGCCCGAGCCCGCCCCAAGATCGAGTATCCTTCCGGCCTTTATCCTTCTCGATATGATCTTGAATGCGACTTCGCGAAGTTTACGCTTCGTGTGCGCAGCCCTTGGCGACTCGGAGTTGTGCAGAGTTCGTCCACGGAATTTGCCGTCGGTGATCTGTGAGTCCGATGTGATCTTGACCTCCGCCTCAGGCCGCTGCCGCTTTAAGGGGTCCGGCCTTCCGCGAGGACCGCCCGGTTTTTGTCCAAAGCGGCTACCAGGCCGCTCGATTCCGGTCTTTCTGTCGTGGGGCTTGAAATTTCTGGCAGGAGGACGACCGTCACGTCTACGAGGGTCATCAAAGCGGTTTCCATCAGGGCGCGGTTCGTATCCCGGGCGGTCGTTTCTCGGCCGTGGCGAACGCGGGCCGGACGCGTCGCGTAGGCGGCCGCGGTTATCATCACGGTAGCCTGATGACGGACCTCTACCGCGGTCAAAGAAACTCTTTCGACCGGGCGAGTTGGGTCGGGGAGGGCGTCGATTTTCCATCGCAGCTTGTATTAAGGTCGGCGCGTACGGTCGAGTGCAGGCTCAGCCGCTAGTCGTGCCCGAAGCTTTATTCGAGCGGAATGGGAAAACTTTTAGTACTCGGCTCAAGAATAGGGTCAAACTTCTAGGTAAATATAACTAAGTCAAGGAGAAAATGCCAGATAAAATATTTTGTTTTTTAGCCTACGTTCGCGAGGCTGACCCGCGGATCGGCCTTGACCCTTGCGATCAGCCCGGATGTCTCAGAGCTTTGACGCCTCGGGCCCAGATAATTTTCGGCCGCACGTCGAGCA
>CAMLKY010000295.1 GCA_946480545.1 uncultured Acidobacteriota bacterium | reverse complement strand
CGGGTTCACCCGTACGTGTTGCGCGGCGGTCCGCCTCAGACGTGCGGTGCGGGTTCTGTAAGATCGCATCGATAACCGCCGGTGTCTGGATCAACAATTGTTGATTCAGCGATATCACATCCAGCAGCTCACTGTTTCTTGTCTCGCCTGCAAACTTTACGATGGTCGAGGTCGGGGTCCGCGGATTCGAAATGATCGACTCGTGTATCTTCCGCGGCATTTCGCCGACCGTTGCGAGGTAGGTCAGCACCTGAATCGGGATCTCGCTCGACTGGATGAGACTGTTGAGCGTCTCTGTATCCTGCGACCGGATCGTCTGGCGCGCGTGCCCGGACAGCTCGGTGTCCTGCGAAGTTGCGAATGCGACGAGTACCTCGAGCAGGTCGCTTTGAGGCAGCGGGAGGATGCCCCTCGCTGCCGCAAGACACGCGGGACGAGGAGCGGTTCCTTCGATAACAGCCTTAACGACCGGATTTTCCGATTCAATAGCGAAGCTCATGAAAGCACTGGATACGGGAGTCGATCGAGGTTCCTAGGTCGGGTTCCGGACCCGGTGAGCGAGTCCGCGGTGGTTATTTTAGCACAGTGAAAGGCGTGGTTGGCCACCATTTTCAGACGAAGGATCGCGAGGGTAGCCACGGCGTTTATCGCGTGCTTGCGATCCTTTGCCTAAATCGCCGTTGCGGCGCATATAATACTGCTTCATACATACACCCTGTTCTCATTAGTAATGATAAGAAACGAACTAGAAAAATTGATCGCGGAAAAGAGCGCCTGCGTGGGCGTTGTCGGTCTCGGATATGTCGGCCTACCGCTGATCGTTGAATTCTGCCTTGAAGGATTTCGCGGTATTGGATTCGAGGTCGATGAAAAGAAAGCGTCGGAGATAAATGCTGGAACGTCATACATCGTCGATGTGACATCCGAGAGTGTTGAGAAATGCGTATCGGCAGGAAAACTGAACGCGACCACCGACTTCAGCAAGCTCAAGGAATGCGATGTCGTAATAATCTGCGTCCCCACCCCTCTGCGCAAGACAAAGGATCCTGACATGTCGTACATCATGGCGGCGGGCGAAGAAGTCCAGCGCTATATGCGGCGCGGACAAATGGTCATACTCGAGTCTACGACCTATCCCGGGACGACGGATGAGGTTCTGCTGCCGATGTTCGAGGAGAAGGGATTTAAGCTCGACGAAGATTTTCTTCTGGCCTTTTCGCCGGAGCGCGTCGATCCGGGCAATCCGCAGTTTCAGACTCACAACATTCCAAAGGTTGTCGGCGGGGTCACGAAGCATTCGACCGAGGTGGCCGCGATGCTATACGGACAGATCGTCGAACAGGTACACCCGGTTTCGTCCGCTCGTGTGGCGGAAGCGTGCAAGCTCTGGGAGAACACATTTCGCGCGATCAACATCGGGATGGCGAATGAGATGGCTCGGCTTTGTAATGCATTGGGGATCGACACATGGGAAGTTGTTCGGGCCGCCGCGACAAAACCGTTCGGGTTTATGCCGTTCTATCCCGGCCCGGGTATCGGCGGGCACTGCATACCGCTCGATCCGCATTATCTTTCGTGGAAAGCACGTCAGCACGGTTTCGATTCGCAGTTCATCTCGCTCGCCGAGCAGGTAAACTCCGGCATGCCGGCCTATGTCGTACGGCTCGTCGTGACAGCGCTCAACGATGTCAAGAAGGCTGTCAACGGCTCGAAGATCCTGATACTAGGCGTCGCCTACAAGAAGGATATCGACGACATGCGCGAATCGCCGGCGCTATCGATCATCGATCTGTTGCGTTCACGCGGTGCGGATGTTTCCTATCATGACCCGTTTGTTCCAGAGGTCACTTTCGACCACGCATACACGATCGGCGATGCGGAGCCGCTGAGAAATCGCGAACTGACCGATGAGATGATCGCCGACGCCGATTGTGTGATCATTTGCACCGAGCACACCGGGATCGACTATCACCGCGTCTGCGACAAAGCCAAGCTTATCGTCGATACGAGAAATGCCCTGAACGAAACGATCCGGAATGGAAGCAACGCGAAGATCGTGAGGTTGTAGTACAGAAGTAAAAAGTAGAAAGTAGAAAGGAAAAAGGTCGTCCGGATTGAGGAACGACCTTTTTCCTTTCTACTTTCTACTTTCTACTTCTTAGCCTTATCCAACGGATACCCGGCACTGATCCATGCGGTGGTTCCGCCAAGCAGGGCGTAGGCGTTGTCGAATCCTTTCTTTTTTAGTTCAGATACCAAACTGGCACTGGAATGTTCGGCCCCTCAGGAACAGTAGGCAATTATCTTTTTGCCTTTCGGGATCTTGTTCAAGTAGGGCTCAGCATTGTTCGCCGGTACGTTGATCGCGCCGGGGATGTGCTGCTGGGCGTACTGCTCCGGCGCGTGCGTATCGATGAACACAGCCGTGCCGGCATCGAAGTCCTTTTTCGCATCTGCCAGCGAGATCCGCGGAGCGTCTTTGCCGTCGGCATGCCCGTGTTCGTCCTCGTGACCGTGGTCAGCCGGTGGAACGGTCTTGTCCGGGCTGGGCGTCGCCGTCTTTACGGCAACCGGCGGTTTCGCCGCATCGTTGCAGCCCACGAGTGCTACGCAGGCTGCAAGAACCAATACCATTACTACTTTCAAACTCATAAGATCTACTTTTCACCAAACGCCTGAAGAACCTCGTCGGCGTGCTCTTCAACGTTTACCTTGTCGAATATCTTAGCGATCTTCCCATCTTCATCGATCAGAAAGGTCTTTCGGGTGGTGCCCATGTACTTCTTTCCGTACATGCTCTTCTCACCCCATACACCGTACTTCTCAACTACCTGCTTATCGGTGTCGGCTACGAGGTCGAATTGAAATCCGTACTTCGAGCGGAATTTTTGATGCGCCTTTTCGTCATCGACCGAGACACCCAACAGCTTAATATTCTTCTTATCAAATTCGTCGTTCGCATCACGGAACGAACATGCTTCCTTCGTTCAACCAGGTGTGTCGTCTTTCGGATAAAAGAACAGGACGACGCGTTGTCCCTTAAAGTCCGATAGCTTCAAGGGATTTCCGTTCTGATCTTTCGATTCAAAATCGGGTGCCTTATCGCCTTCTTTGAGCATAAACCTCCGGGGAGTTAGGATTTGAACGTCGAGGTCGATTGTAACATGCAGACTGTAGCGAAGGCATCCTCAAGCGCGGCTGGACGCAGGCAAGTCCTCAATCGACTGGAGCGCAGGCATCTTGCCTGCATGAGGCCGAAGGCCGAAAGAACGATTATCTTGTCGAATGACTAACGGTCGACGTCGCTGTCGCGACGTTGCAGGCAGGATGCCTGCGTTCCAGTCGCATCCGCCTGCGTCCTGACCCATCTATTTTGGAATGAAGCCTCTCAGTCAAACCAAAGCGCTCGAAAAGCTCCGTGAGATGAAGCTCGACTTCGCGGAACAGATCCGCCGTGGCTATGAGCATCGTGCAAAAGATTGTGCGACGTGTCCGACGCAGGGTGCGTGCTGTCTTGATGCACACTTCGTAAACGTTCACATCACACGTCTCGAAGCGGCCGCCATCCGCGAAGTCCTGAAACGTTTGCCCTCCGAACGACGCCGCGAGGTCGAAGTGAGGATCGGCGAGACGATCGCCAGGTACGAGCTGTTATCCGCGGGCGATACGTTTGCGAAGACCTACGCGTGCCCACTTTTTGAGAAGGGAGTCGGCTGCCTTGTTCACGGCGAAGCGAAACCCCTCGCGTGTATTGCGCATGCGTGCTACGAGAATAAAGAAGACCTCCCGCCCGAACGATTGATCGACGAGCGCGAGGTCGATGTAGAAAGGTTGAACGAACTTACTTACCGGGCCCCGGCGAAATGGTTGCCGCTTCCGGTCTGGCTCGCAAATTCACGAGAGTGACATCTCGATAGTAGTTGGCGTTACTGGACACGTCCCTTGACCAGAGTCGCGATTCCCACGCCCGCGAGTACCCAGCCGATGACCTGATCCGTCGCCTGTGCGACAAAGTAATTTGTCGGAAAGCCATACCAATTCCAGTACGAT
>CAMLKY010000294.1 GCA_946480545.1 uncultured Acidobacteriota bacterium | reverse complement strand
ACAACGATAACAAGGACGATATCGCTGTTTGGCGGCCGGGTGCAGCCACCGTGGCAGCGTTCTACATTCTGAACAGTAACGGCAACACCGTTCGCGTCGAGGCGTTTGGCCAGACGGGTGATGATCCGACAGTCGTTGACGATTACAACAACGACGGCTCGGCCGACCTCGCTGTTTACCGCTCAGGCGCTTCGGCGGGCCTGCAGAGCACCTGGTTCTTCCGGACAAGTCCGGGCGGACCCGTCAACTACATGCCTTGGGGCATGAACGGCGACTTCCCGGCACCGGGCGACTATGACGGTGACGGAAGTGCTGACTTCGTTGTCCAGCGTAATGCGGGTGGCGGTCAGGCTGCTTTCTGGAGAAACCTGACGACGGCCGCTGACGATATCGTGATCTTCGGAACCCCGACAGACGTTATCGTTCCTGGCGATTACGACGGCGACGGCAAGACGGATATCGCAACGGTACGTGGTATCGGTGGTGTTATTAACTGGTTCTACGATCCGAGCGGCACCGCCGGTGTGCAAGTTGTCCAAACGCAATTCGGTGCTTCAGCCACGGACTTCCCGGTCCAGGGTGACTACGACGGCGATGGCCGTACCGACTTCGCGGTGTGGAGAACGGGTATCTTCTGGCACAGGTCTTCGGCAACCTCCACTGTGGGTAACTATGCTCTCGGTGCAGGCGGCGATTACCCGGTTGCTAACTTCAACGCACACTGATCCTGACGGATCGGTCATATAGGGAAAGGGCTGCGGCTATGGTCGCGGCCCTTTTCTTTGCGGCAAGAATTTGAAAAACCGAATGTGCTTCCCGTAAAGTAAACGGGGCGCAATTCACACGTTCCGCTTCCCTACTATGAAAGCGATGATCCTCGCCGCTGGCTTCGGAACGCGGCTCTTTCCTTTGACCATTGACCGGACCAAGCCGGCTATTCCGTTTCTCGGAAAGCCGCTTGTCGGATATGTCGCGGAATATGTCGCCCGATTCGGCTTCAGGGACTTCATCGTAAATCTCCATCATCAACCCGACTCTGTACGCAAGGCGCTGGGCGACGGCAGCCGCTTCGGCGTGAATATCACTTACACGGTAGAGGAGCCGAACATTCTCGGCACCGCCGGTGCACTGGATAATGCGAAGGACCTTTTGAAGGACGATGCATTTCTGATCGTCAACGGAAAGATCATCAGCGATATCGATATCGCCGCTGCGGTTGAGACGCACCGCCGGTCCGGAGCGCTCGCTACCATGGTCCTGAAGCCAAACGTAAAGCGTGAGAAATTCACGATCGTCGATACCGAAGACGGTTGCGTTACGGGCTTTGGAGAGATGGCGAAGCCGCTCACCGAAGATGAGATCCGTGACACCGAGCACGAGATCGTCACGCCGCTCATGTTTACCGGCATCCACATCCTTGAACCACGCGTGTTCGATTACATCGAGCCGGGCGTCTACTCGGATATCGTTCCGCACGTCTATCGACCGGCACTGGAAAAGGGCGATCGCATTGCCGCACACGTGACCGAAGGAAATTGGTACGAGCTTTCGACGATCCCTCGCTACCTCGATATCTCGCTGGCGATGATGGACGGAGACGATGTTTTCACCGGTTCCAACTGCGAGATCGCCACTAGTGCGAGTGTTCGGGATTCGGTGATCTGGGATGATGTGTGCATTTCCGAAGACGTTAGTCTTTATCGGACGATAATCGCGGATCGTGTCGAGCTCGCACCCGGCGAGCATTTCGAGAACGCAGCGATCGTGCGGGCCGACATGGTCCGAAACTGCGATGAGATCCCAGAAAAAGCGCTCAAGGGTTATATTCAGGGCGAGAACTACATCGTTCCGTTGAATTGATCCGATCCCACCTGTATGTCTGATTTTCTCGCGAGACTCGAAATATTCCTGAATACCCGGAACGAAGCCGGGCCGGTGGAACAGTTGACCCCGGACGCCTCGACCCGCGAGTACTTCCGCATCGGGTGGCGCGGGAGCACTGCGATCGCATGCGTTTATCCAAACGCATTCGTTGAAGCAGAACAGAGCTATCTCGACGTAACGAGCCTCTTCTTGAAAGCCGGACTGCCTGTTGCAGAGATCTATGATTTCGATGAGGAACTCGGTGTCATCGTCCAGGAAGATCTTGGAGATCGCATCCTTCGCGACGCGTTGCTCGAGGCGGACGAAGAGAGGTGCGAGCGGCTCCTGGACGAAGCCATCTCCCTTATCCCGCGCATACAGGCCGCGACAGCGACGGCGTTTGAGATCGGCTCTATCGCCTCGCGTCTAAAGTTTGATACCGAGAAGCTCGTCTGGGAGCTCGAGTTCTTCAAGACGCATTACTTCACGACGTATAAGGGTGAACCGCTCTCTGAAAGCGAAGACGAAAAGCTGGTTGAAGAGTTTCACGATCTGTCGCGCGAGCTCGAATCGATGGCGACGGTTCTTTGTCATCGAGATTTCCACGCAGCGAACCTTATGCTGGATGCGAAGGACCGGCTTCGGATCATCGATCACCAGGACGCGCGTATCGGCTCGGTGGCGTACGACCTTGTATCGCTGCTACTCGATCGCGTGACGGAACCTCCAAGTGCGGAGAGACTCAGTGAGAAACGCGATCTATTCTTAGCCGGCCGCGAAGCGCTTGGTCTCGCACCGATCGACAGACAAGAGTTCACGAATGAATTCCGATTGCAGACCGTGCAGCGATGTCTAAAGGCGGTCGGGACATTCTCGTTTCAGTCGGTGAATCGCGGCAAGACTTATTTCGTCCCGTTCATCAAGCCGATGTTCCAGATCGTCCTCAGGGCGCTCGGACACCTTGATAGGTTTCCGGTGATGCGGGCGGTCCTCGAACGCGAAATAAGCTAGATAAAGGTAACGAGCCTAAGCATGTCCGAAAGGATCGAGTTCGAGCTCCGCCAGCAGCGGGAAATGATCCGAGGCTTTCGCAGCACCCGCAATATCTGTCATAACTTCTCAGCTTCGTACGCGGTCGATATACGCGGACGGAACAAAAACATAGTCAAGTCTCACATGCGGGTCCCACGTCGGAAACGTGAAGCCATGATCGGTGTTCAGCCGCCTGTAGGCGTCGAGGTAGCCCTCGTCGAGCATTATCTGGATGGTACGATACGTGATCCGTCCGCCCAGCAGCATCGCCAATGCCCGGTACCGCCACGGGAGCCGCTGCATATCTAACAGCTCGCCCGGTGCGAGCGTGTTGAAATCGCCGACCAGCAAATGGAATCCCTCACGATATTCGTTGATGCATTGGAGCAGCGCTCGGACCTCGCGCATTCGCCCGCGTTCGGTGTAATTGGAATGTGTCGCACGAAGATGCACGCCATAGATCCTGGCATCGTAGCCCGCGAGCCGGACCTCGAGAAACGCGCGCTGTAGATCGGGATGGTAGTGCCATTCGTGATGTTCGATCTCTATCCGGCTCAGGATACCGACGGAATGCCCAGGTTTCGCCGCCCAGTATTTCAGGCCCGATGGCCCTTCGGCGAGGCCTTGGACGACACCGACACTGCTTGCCTCCTGCAGGACAACGAGATCCGGCTCGCACGCCCGTATGACCGCCGCCAGAAGATCTTCGCGTCCTTCACCACCGAATCGTATGTTGTAGCTCAGCAGCCGTAGCATCATGCCCCGTCTACCTTTCCGACGAGCGTCAGATACGGCTGGCCGAGCCAGTGCTCGCGAATCCAGATGTAGAAATCCCGGGTTGCCTGGATCGTCACAGGTCGGCCACGAGCGATCACTTGCAGCTTTCGCCGAAGCGGCTTTAGTGCCGGGGCGATCTCTTCGTCACCGTCTTTCACTGGATGTGAATGAACACCCGGCACCCAAAATCCATCGAGGGTGAAAAGGTCGATCACTTCCCAACCCACGAGCGTTATGTCCAGGTCGCTGGTCATCGGACCGTCGGCGTCGAACGGCGCGCCGGTCTTGTAATTGTGTCCGGTGACCGAGCTTCCCCCGAGTACCGCAGCCGTGTTCTCAGGGATCGACTCTGCAAGAAGGCTGCAGAAGTCTTCGAATCGTAC
>CAMLKY010000293.1 GCA_946480545.1 uncultured Acidobacteriota bacterium | reverse complement strand
CCTGTTCTGGTCGTTGGTTAACGGAGTCGCGGTGCTCATCGGCGGACGTCGAAAACGCCCTGCGCGTCGCATCAAGCATGTCTTCGTGCTGATGCTCGAGAACCGGTCCTTCGATCATATGTTCGGCTTCTCGGATGTACCCGGCATCGATGCCATCACGGGGCTCCCGACGATCCGAAACAATCTCGTCGGCGGCACGTTTCAGAACGAGGATCCGGCCGGCGGATTCGTATCTCCGTCCACGCCCGCTGACTTTGCGCTGACCGCGGACGACATGGATCCGAAACATGAGTTCATTGATACGGTCGAACAACTCGCCGGTCTGGATGCCGCTTATCCGTTCAGCGCAGCCCAGCAATATCCGCCGATCGATAACAGCGGATTTGTTGCGAGCTATCGTGATCGCGGTTCGCCGTCGCCGCAGAAGGCGATGAGTGTTTTTTCGCCGCAGCAGCTTCCGGTGATCAACGCACTCGCCGACGAGTTCGCGATCTGCGACATGTGGTTCTCGTCGCTTCCGGGTCCGACCTGGCCCAACAGGCTGTTCGTACATGCGTCGTCCTCGGCAGGTCTCGACGATAGTCCCGGGACGTTCGATACAGTGACGACAACGCTTCTCGACGGTTTTCGATTCGATAATGGATCGATCTATGACCGGCTCGACGACCGCTGTCTCAACTGGCTGATCTTCGAGGGTGATGAGCTGCCGCAGGTGCTGTCGCTGAGCGGGATGAACTACAACTGGCTCCAGGGCCGCTTTCGCGATTTCGAGGATTTCGAAGCTTCATTGGCGGACCCCAATTTTCCGGCGGCGTATACATTCATCGAACCCGATTACGGAAATATCCTGCCGTGGACGCCTGAGGACTTTACGTGCGGCACGTCCCAGCATCCGCTGGACGACATCACGCGTGGCGACGGCCTTGTGAAAAAGGTCTACGAGGCGATCCGAAATTCTCCTCACTGGGAGTCCAGCATGCTGGTAATCACCTGGGACGAACATGGCGGCTTCTACGATCATGTAGAACCTCCAAGGACAGTTCACCCCGGCGACAGCATCACCGACGACGAGAATAATCATAATGACTTTGACTTCACGCAGCTCGGCGTTCGCGTCCCGGCTGTTATCGTTTCTCCGCTGATCCCTCGCGGTGTGATCGATCACACCGTTTATGATCATTCGTCTGTCGTCAAGACGGTAGGCGAGTTACTCGGCTTTGGAACCCTTACGGATCGGGATGCAAATGCAAACTCTTTCACACACCTGCTGTCGCTCGAGGCGCCGCGACCCGACACGCCGGCGGTTTTACCTGATCCGGCGGTCTCGGGATTCGTATGCACCGGCGACGTAACCGCCGTCGCGAGCGACATCTCGGCTACCCGGCGTGGCGTGATGGTCGACAGTGAAGGTGAACGCGTTCGGCACAACCGTGAAACGAGGAGAGAGGAACTGGGACCTGTGGAACCCTCTCTCACCGGATTTCTGCATTGTGCCTTGCTTCGGCATTTGAGTGTCGCCCCGATCTCTGAACGCGACCGGATCGTCGAGGAATTCCTCAGGATCAAAACGAATGGCGAGGCGAAGGTCTATATGTCGTACGTTACGGAATATGTCCGTGCATTCAAGCGGATCCACCCAAACTGGAAACCATGGCGTGTCGATAGCGATCGCCACGACAAAGGCGCGCCGATGAGGGCTGAGTAGGTCGCCGGCGGAGCATTGTCGAGATTCTCAGTCGATAGATCACGGTCCGCTCGCCTGGCGAAGTCTTAGCGCGAACGTGCGCGGGTCGATGTCAGAGCTGACGAACTTTACGGTCTCCGGCCGCGGTCGCGTACGCGCGCCAAGCGAGGGAACCGAAAGAAAAATGGCGCTAATTAGCGCCGCATAATCTTCATCCTTGCGATCTCATCGCCGAACCACGACATCCTCATAACGTCGATCACCGCAGCCACCCGCAGCATCTACCCTCCAGCGTCCGAGTCGTGTAAGAATTATTCAGGAGGACAAAACAATATGACAACTGCAACAAACACTGCTCTGTTGGGCTCGAGTGTAAGTCTCGGCCAACGATTTGACGAAGCAATGCTTCACCTTGTTCGCGCTTACACCTTCAATACTCCGATCCCGAGGGGGAAATATCGATTATATGGAACGGCCCTCCGGTTGTTCGGACGACGCCATGATTCTCTTTACACGAAGGTCAAGGACGGTCGAGAGTTTTGTATAAACCTGTCGACCGGAATGCAGGACACAGTATTTTTTATCGGGGAGTATGAACGTGCGATCACGAGCGTGGTCGAGCGGCTGGTTAGCAGAGGAGATGTTTGCATCGACGTCGGAGCAAACTTCGGCTGGTATACGACGCTGCTTGCAAAGCGCGTAGGCGTGGACGGCGAGGTCCATTCGTTCGAGCCAGTTCCGGACAATTTCCGCGAGCTCGCGCGAAATTTTGAGCTGCTGGGTTCACCCGACAACGTTTTCATGAATCGTGCTGCGCTGGGTGATCACGAGGGTACTGTGACGTTGAATCTCTTCAACGATCTTCCTACGGGCCACGCGTCTATCTCGAGCCAGGGCCGCACGGGCGCGGCGACGTTTGAGTGTCCGATGCTGCAACTCGATAACTATCTGGAGGACCGCGCGATCCCGGCAGTCGATTTCGTCAAGGTCGACATTGAGGGTGCGGAAATGATGTTCCTCAACGGAGCACGAAGCCTATTCCGTCAGGATCGGCCGCCCATCTTCCTGATGGAAATGGCGCTCGAGCAGACGCGCAATTTCGGTTATCTGCCGGATGACCTTATCAAGTTCATAGGCTCGGAAGCCGACTACCGGTTCTTCCAGGTGGACGAGCTCCGCGGACGCCTGCGGCAGATCGACGGATTTGAAAAGGACAACATCGGCGGAAACGTTTTCTGTATCCCGGACGCTCGTTCGCTAGAGCCGGTGGCTGATCTGATCGATTAGGTTGCCGATCGCGAGGATCGTGATCCGAGGTTTTGGGTGACCAACGTATATTGATGGAGCCGACATCTGATGGACATCGGCTCCATTCGTATCACCGTCGATTCACCGATCGCAAAGATCGACCCGCGTCACGAATCACACGCCAAGTCGTCTGATCACTGTCAAAGACCGAATTCAATCCCTGTTCTTCCATCGGGGGATCGCCCATGTAGTCGTCTCCCGGTTTCCAAAAGATCTGTCCTCTTAGGGGCCGAGCTATTCCGCCAAAAGCCCAGAAGTTTGCACCGGCAACATAGCCGTCTCCTCGTCCGTCCGCTCCGACGTATCGGAATATTCTTCGGTAATACTCATCGCGAAGTGAGGTCGGAGTACGCGGGTCGACCAGTATCTCTTCTTTGCTCTTCGACATGTTCGTGGTCACAGGGTCTCGCGGTAGTCCGAACTCTTCTATCACCAGCGGCTTTTCCAACCGTCGTGCGATTTCAACATGATCGTCGATATATTTCATCGCGGTAGGAAATGCCTCGCGGTAGTTATTTCCTTTGTACCATTCCCAATTTTTCGCCCAGATATGAATTGTCAGGTAATCGATATTCGGATCGCGGTGTACTTCTTCAAAAAGCTGCATCCCCTCTGTGCCGATCCAACCCTCATGCCCGATCGTTACTAGATGCTTCTTATCAAGTGCTTTGATCGTTGCGGCCGATTCGCTTATCCACTGAACGTATTGGCGCTGGGCGCCTAAACGCATGGGCCGCGGCTCATTCGCGAGCTCCCAGGCCATTATGGTCGGATCGTCGATGTACTTTTGACGTGTGATCTTGTTCGTTCTCGCGAGGACGAATTCTACCTGACGACTATATCCACGCCGGCATTCGAAGCAGACGTAGAAGCGGGCGACCATATCGCGAAGCTCGTCCCAGTCGAGCTTGCGGTCGCGAAGTTCGTCGGGAACCAAGCCGTTCCAGTCTACATACTGCTGAAATCCACCCGACCATTCCCAGTTGTTGCTCAGAAAGATCACCGCTTTCATATTTCTTTTGCCCATTTCTGAAAGCAAAACATCAAGACCCTTCAATACGGAAAT
>CAMLKY010000292.1 GCA_946480545.1 uncultured Acidobacteriota bacterium | reverse complement strand
TCCAGGCGATATCAAGATACACACCGCCGTGTGGTGACCCGCGTCCAGCCTTTACCTCGCGGTTGATACAACGCGCGACGTGATCGCGGGTAAGAAGCTCCGGCGGACGATTCGCAGACTTATCGCCTTGCGTGTAACGCCAACCCTCTTCCGGATCTTTGGCGGTCTGGTCTTTGTAGTTGTCGGGGATGTCGTCGAACATGAATCGACGCCCTTCACTGTTCTTCAGGATGCCGCCTTCACCACGCACACCCTCGGTAACCAGAATTCCGCGCACGCTCGGCGGCCACACCATACCCGTCGGGTGAAACTGGATGAACTCCATGTCGATCAGCTCGGCACCCGCATGATACGCGAGCGCGTGACCGTCGCCGGTTCCTTCCCACGAGTTCGATGTGATCTTGTACGCTCGTCCGACACCGCCGGTCGCAAGGATCAATGCCTTGCATTTGAAGACCCGGAACCGCCCGTGCTCACGCTCATATGCAAAGCACCCGACGACGCGGTCGCCGTCTTTCAGGAGCGAGATCACGGTCACTTCCATATAGACCTGGATGCCCTGGTGGATGCCGTGGTCTTGCAAGGTACGGATCAGCTCAAGTCCGGTGCGATCTCCGACGTGTGCAAGCCGCGGGTAACGATGTCCGCCGAAGTTTCGCTGGAGGATCTTGCCGTCCTTTGTCCGATCGAAAACCGCTCCCCAGGCTTCGAGCTCGCGGACGCGGTCCGGAGCTTCCTTCGCATGCAGCTCGGCCATCCGCCAGTTGTTGACGTACTGGCCGCCGCGCATCGTGTCGGCAAAGTGCACGCGCCAGCTGTCGCGGTCGTCCACGTTGGACAGCGCGGCGGCCATGCCGCCCTCGGCCATCACCGTGTGCGCCTTGCCGAGGAGAGATTTGCAGACGAGTCCGACGCTCACGCCCGCCGCCGAAGCCTCTATCGCCGCACGCAATCCCGCGCCTCCGGCACCGATGACGATAACGTCGTGTTCGTATGTTGTGTATTCAGTCATGAAGATCAGCCACAGAGCACCGAGGAGCTCTTCTTATTCGTGGTCTTTCGTGTACTTCGTGATTTTCGTAGTTATTCTGCCAGGGCTGGAAACCAAGAAATACACCAAGCACACCAAACATCACGAAAAAACTCTGTGTGCTCTGTGGCAAAGACCTAAAAGATCCGGTAGTCGGTAAACACTCCCATCGAGCACATACGTACATAGAAGTCTGAGAATCCCACCCAGAACAAACTGAACCAGGCGAACATCATGTGCCGGCCGTTCAGGACGCTGACCCAGCGCCAAAGTGCGTGCTGGACCGGCTTGTTCGAGAGCGTATCTTTCCGACCACCGACCAAGTGCCGCAGCGAGTGACAGCCAAGCGTGTAGCTCCCCAGCAGAATTACATTCAACGTCAGGACGATCGTCCCGACACCTACACCGAACCCGTCACGAAAATGAAATGCCTCGTAAGCGTCGTACGCGAGAATGATCAGGAACAAAAGTGCGAGATACAGAAAGTACCTGTGTATGTTCTGAAGTATCAGCGGAAATTTACGCTCGCCGCGGTAGTTGTGACGCGGCTCGCCGACCGCGCAACCAGGCGGGTCCGCCCAGAATGCCTTGTAGTACGCGCCGCGATAGTAATAACAGGTAACCCGGAATCCGCCTGGCGCCCAAAGGATAAGCAACGCCGCCGTGAACGGGATCCACGTCGGGATCCAACCCGGTTTCGGACCGAACCACGCGGTCGCTGATCCCAAAAGTTCAGGCGAATAGAATGGCGAAAGGTATGGCCCGTACCGGTAATGCTCGCCCTGAAATGCGGCCCAGGTCGAGTAAACAATGAACGCAGAAAACCCAAGGAATGTGACGAGCGAAGGCAACCACCAGAGATCTTTCCGGGCCGTTTCGCCAAACCCGCGACGCGTAATCTGAACCAAGTTCGATGCCATTCGGCCGATCTACCTCCGGTCAACTTCTAGTCTCGATTGTGTCATTAAGCCCGGCTTTATGAAGCAGGATGAGTGAGCCTCTTGAACTGAAAATTAGGTAAAGTTTGCCCGCAATGAAATATCAAGTCAAGCACTTGGGTATATAATCCGTAACTACGGAGAAAGTGCGTTATGGACTTTTATTTTCTACTCTTTTCGCTGTTTTTCCCGCGGGTCGTCCTGCTCGTCTACCTTTTCCTATACCCGACCGCCTATCCTTCGAATACCGTTCCGCAAATAGCCGACATACTGCTTGGGATCTTCATGCCGCGGGTGCTGATCCTTATTTACATATACCAGAATCTAGGTGTCGAGAATGTCTGGTTCGTCGCGCATCTAGTGGTGGCGATACTCGCGTACTTCGGCGGCAGTCGCGAGACCGTACGTAGAAGGCGAGCGAGATCGGACTAGCCGGCGAGCCATGAAGCAAAGCTCAGCCACGCCGACGTTGTAGACAAAGGCAGTCGGAGCCAATGCGATGCGATCAGGAAGATCGCTCCGGCAAGAAAGACCTTGTTGAGCTTGCCGTTCCGCCATGTATCCACAGCAACAAAGATGATCGCGAGCAGATCGGGAACACCGAAAAACCATAGCGGTCCGTATGCCGCCGTGAGCCCGAATGGAAATCGTGCGATCGCGGCCGGTAGAAAATTGAGCACTGTGAGAAGCATCAGCCGTTTGTGGTTCGGTGCATTTCGCCGGTAGTAGACGGCCGCGCCGAAGAGGACGGCAAAAACCACAACATCGAAAAACGGAACGACAAGAAACTCCAACGGCTTTGCGCCCGGCGGCGTCGAGCTTGATCCGTACTTCGCCGCGGCGACCGCGGCGACGAGCCCCGTCAGGACTATCGCAACAGCCAGAATGATTGAAAGCAAACCAAGACGCTGGTGGACCTTGATACGCGTCGACCGGATAAAATACACCTGAAAGATAAAGAGCAGAACCCACGCAGCCATGACGAAGCCGTGGATGTGCACGATAATGCGCGGGATCGGCGGCGTATTGAACAACGGCTTCAGATAGTATGTCGGCCCGAAGCCAATGAGGACCACGATCGGAAACAGGATCGCTACCAGGAGGAAGAACCTGCGTTCGAATTCCCGGCGCGTCGCCGTGTCGTTTACTGCCATCTATTTCTCCTTCCTTTTCTGTGAGCGGGTGATTTTCCGGAAACAATAACACGAAATCGGAGCGGTGTGAATATTCGCTCTTTGCGGATTCGCGGCTTCGCGAAAACATCCCGACTCGAAGATCTGCAGAATAATTTTCTCGCAAAGCCGCGATGACGCAAGGTTCTACTGGCCATAACCTGATGAGCCAGCTTCGCGTTTTCGGTCGAGCAGCCGGATCGCGACGACAAATACGAAGATGACGATCGCGGGCGAGAGTACGGCCAGCGGCTGCGTGCGAAGCTGGTTGAGATCGCTCGCGGCGGTCAGCATGTTTCCAAGGCTCGCCTCCGGCTCCTGAACGCCAACTCCCAGATACGAGAGTGCAACCTCCGCAAGCAGGAACGCGGGCAACATCAGCAGTGCCTGTGTCATGAGCGGCCGTGCGATGTTTGGCAGGATGTGTCGAAACAATATCCGTGTCTGGGTGACCCCGGTCGCGACCGCCGCCATCACGAACTCGCGTTCACGAACGGCAAGCACGAGTCCACGCGTCAGCCGGGCCATCTCGGCCCATCCCGTGAGCGCAAAGATCAGCAGCAACAGTAGCGCCGCACGCGCCGGAGGGAGCTCGAGCGGAAACGCCGCACGTGCCGCGAGGATCAGTATGAGCGTAGGAAGGGCGAGCATCGCATCGGCCGCGCCCATCAGGACCGTGTCGACCAGCCTGGATGAATAGCCACTCAGGACGCCGATAAAGATTCCGATGATGCACGCTAGCACAACCCCAAGCGAGCAAACGACAAGCGAGAACCTGATCGCATGCAGTAAACGCGAAAGCCGATCGCGCCCAAGAATATCGGTCCCCAGAAGATTCACCCGCGGCGCAGAATCTCCGGCAACGCCAAAGAGTCGAATATCCGTTTCGAAAATTCCGAGGAGCCGGTGCGACTCTCCCC
>CAMLKY010000291.1 GCA_946480545.1 uncultured Acidobacteriota bacterium | reverse complement strand
CATCGAGTACGGGCTCATGCAACTGATCGGCGAGGCCTACGATCTCCTGCGCCGGGGCTACCGTTTGAGCACGCCCGAGATCGCGAAACACTTCGGTGAGTGGAACAAAGCCGAGCTGAACTCGTTCCTGATCGAGATAACGTCGATCGTGCTTCGCAAGATCGACGCCGACACGGGTGAGCCGCTCGTCGATTTGATACTGGATACCGCAGGTCAGAAGGGAACCGGTCGCTGGACATCGCAGATCGCGATGGACCTCGGCATCCCGATCCCGACTATCGACTCGGCTGTCACGATGCGTCAGATCTCCGCGCTCAAGGCCACGCGGGTTGAAATGGCAAAAAGGCTCGGCGTAGTCGTGGATGAACTGGACGTGGCGGAGGATCTGCGGGCAAGCACCATCGAGTTTGTGCGCGACGGGCTCTTCCTCGCGTTCCTTGTAACTTACGCTCAGGGTCTGTCGCTGCTGCGCGCGGCGTCGGTCGAGCGAAAGTTCGAGCTAGACCTTGTCGAGATCGCGAAGATATGGCGCGGCGGCTGTATCATCCGAGCGGCGCTGCTCGAAGACATTCGTCGTGCGTTCGAGCAGGAGCCGGGGCTTGTCAACATTCTTATGTCCGACGTATTCGTCGGAACGATCCGTAAGACCCAGGCGCTTCTAAAGGCATTTGTCCATTTCGCTGCGTCCGCTGACGTCCCGTGCATGGCCGCCGCCGCGTCGCTCAACTATCTCAAGTCTTTCGCGAGTGAACGCCTGCCTGCAAACCTGATCCAGGCCCAACGTGATTTCTTCGGAGCACATACCTATCAGAAGCTCGGTTCCGACGAGATCTTCCACACGGTCGACTGGGATTAGGTGCCCCGGGGTAGACCTATCCGGAGCGAGGCTGGAGCGCAGGTCCCGGGCTGCAACGTGGCGCCAGCGACGTCGAACCATTACGAACATACAATGCAATTCGCCTCAGGGGTTTGAGTCGCTCGCAGGCCCGGATGTCTGTGCTACAGCCACTCGTCTGTTGTGTGGAGGCCGCCGTCGTTCTTGTAAATCCTTCCCATTCTTTTTCTTGGCCGTTATACTGTAGTAGCCCGCCCCAAAGATTTCCCCTCAAAAGTTTTATGATCCGTCGCGTAGCTTTCAGAAAGGCAGTGGTCGGTGGTGTGCTTGGTGCTCTGGCGTGGGAGCTTCTCGCGCGTTCTGCCGTGCTAGCGGGGCTGCCGGTCTTCGACATAGTCCGGGTTTTGGGAACTATGCTGCTTGGAGCCGGCTCTCCGGTGTGGCAGTGGTGGATCGTAGGCATGGGAATGCATGCCGTGGTTGGCGTTGTCTGGGCAACATTCTACGCTTATTTCTTCTGGTCGCTCTTCGACACCTATCCGGCCGTGCAGGGGATAGTGTTCTCGCTGTTTCCGGCGCTGCTGGCCGGCTTGATCATGGTCCCACAGATGGACCTGATGCTGAACGGTTCCCACCCGCCGCTCCGGATATTCGCGACCGGGCTTGGCCTCTACGGCCCTTTGTGGATCGTCGGCGGACATCTGATCTACGGTCTCGTCCTTGGATACATCTATCAACGCCCCGTTGGTTACAGAGTAGGCAAGCGTGTCGTCTATGGCTGAGTTCATGTTCGCAACAGGCATCGAATGCAGCGCACCGACGATCGACGGCGGGCGCTGGCGTATCGACCAGCTCGAAGAGACGGGTCATTACAAGCATTGGCGGCGTGACCTGGAGTTGATCCGCGAGCTGGGGCTAAAGTTCGTCCGCTACGGACCGCCGATCCATCTGATGTATCAGTCGGAAGGAAAGTACGACTGGAGCTTTACCGATCAGGTATTCGGCGCGATGCGCGAGCTCGCGATCGAACCGATCATCGACATCATACATTTCGGCGTGCCCGACTGGCTTGAGAACTTTCAGAACACCGCGCTCCCTGAGGCGACCGCGAGTTTCGCACGGGCCTTTGCGGAACGCTACGATTGGATAAAGCTCTATACTCCTGTGAATGAAATGTACGTGACCTGCCGGATGAGTGCCCTCGACGGCGTCTGGAACGAACAGATGCGCTCGGATCGAGCATTCGTCACCGCGGTACGGAATGTCGTGCGTGCCAGCGTTCTAATGATGACCGAGATCACGAGCGTTCGACCCGATGCCGTCTTTGTTAACAGCGAGAGCAGCGAGTTTCACCAGTCGTGCTGCCCCGATCCCGAGATCGAGCATAAGGCGGACTTCGAGAATCAGCGCAGGTTCATCGCACTCGATCTTTTGTACTCGGTCCCGGTGCGAGGTGATATCTATGCCTATCTCCTGGATAACGGCATGCCGAAGGACGAGTACGAGTGGTTCATGAGCCGCAAGATCGGGCGTCGGGCGATCCTGGGCATCGACTACTACGAGTGGAACGAGAAGCTCATAAATACCGACGGCCATATCGAAGGGCTCGGTGAGCTATTCGGCTGGTACGTGATCACGATGCAGTACTACAAGCGGTATCGACGGCTGATCATGCACACCGAGACGAATACGCCGGATGCAGAACAGGCTCCGAACTGGCTCTGGCGTCAGTGGCACAATGTCCGGCTGATCAGGCAGGACGGCGTTCCTGTGGTTGGATTTACATGGTACAGCCTGCTCGATCAGATCGATTGGAACATCGGTCTGAGCAAGCCGCTGGGGAACGTGTTTCCTGTGGGACTGTACGATCTGAATCGCGATCCGCGGCCCGTGGCGCTGGCGTATAAACATCTCATTCGGATGTACCGCAACGAGCCTCTTCTCGCCGGAACCGATCTGCTGGAGATGAGTTGAAATGGCAAACGATATCTCTTTTCTGCAGTACATGCGGGCCCACGGCAACACCGCGGGACCGACGCAGCGCCCTTATCTCACCGGGGCAATCGCCGGTGCCGTTGCGTTCGTCCCTTTCGAGCTGTTGATGCGATTGTCCGGAGCGAGATCTGCGATCGCCTATGCTTTCGAATTCTCCGCCTGGGTGTCGGCGGCCATCGGGGCTGCAGTAATGATCGTTGCCGGAGTTTTATACGCCGCCGTTTTCAAGCGTGCGGCAAACGATTGTCAAGGCGGGTGGCTATTCGGCGCGTGCTTCGGGTTTGCGGTCTGGCTCGTCGCACCGATAACACTTTGGCAGCTTGTTACCTCGCGAGCCGTAGTTGTCGGCACCGCCGCGATCGGCCTTTTCGGCGCTCACGTCGCGTACGGGCTGGTTCTGGGTTTGTTGTTTCCATGGATACACTTTCTGATCCAGTCGCGTCTCGACCGGATCAATCAGGAACGAGTTGGGGGAGGTCGAGAATGATTGGAACACTATCTGAAAATCTCACGGGTATGAGCCCGGCGGAAGTACGCTCGGAGCTGACGGAACACGATTCTTCGGATCTCAGGCGCCGCCGGGCGATCATCGGATTGTCGCTTGTAGGACTTGGCGTGGCAGCGGCGGCCTCGATGCTGCAAACCGGCGTTGTGCGTCACCTGCCTGATCCGCCGGTCGGTAACTTCGACGCGGACAAGGTGATAAAGTCCGATCCGGCTTATCAATTCGGGATTCCGGATGCCACGATCGCGCTGGCTGGTCTCGCGGCCAATGTCCCGCTCGCGGCGTGGGGTGGTAGGGATCGGGCAAAGGACCTGCCGGTCGTTCCGCTGGTCGCCGCGGGGAAAGCTGCCGCCGAAGCTGCTGCTGCCGCATGGTACTTCTACCAGATGCCGACAAAACTGAAAGCCTGGTGTGCGTACTGCATCGTCGGGGCGGGGGTCTACACGGCGATTTTTGCGTTGACTCTGCCCGAAGCGAAGAAAGCTTTCGATCACATGCGAGGTAGAGAAGAGCGATGACGCAAAGATCGGTTGTTGCGATTACGCATACCACTGAGAAGCACCGATCGCAGGAACGCGTCCTGGGACTTGTTCGCGATGCTGTGAACTATCTGGGTGGCATGGAGAGTTTCGTAAAGCCGGGGCAGACGGTTCTCATAAAGCCGAACCAGACAGTTTTTTACTCGGCCGAAGAAGGATGCACAACCGACCCGCTGGTTGTGGGGGCCGTCATACGTCTCGCT
>CAMLKY010000290.1 GCA_946480545.1 uncultured Acidobacteriota bacterium | reverse complement strand
GAAGGTTGAGCCGTTCGTGCCTGAGCTGTCCTGAATCTCGAGCGAAATGCGATCGCCTCCGAGTCCGCCACGTCCAAAGTTGTCGTGCTGAAAGTTGCGAGCCTGTTCGGTAAAGCCCAGGCGATAAAGCTCGTCGTGCCATCGATTGAGAGTGTAAAAGCCGTGCGTGATCGATCCCTGTTGATACGGCGACGGTGGATACGTTTGAGGACTCGGCAGCGGCTCTTCCCCCGGCGGCGGGAGGCCGGGCGCAGGATTATAGCTATAGCTGAACACACGCGTCGGAGAACCGAATGCCCACCCATTCTCGTCGACACCGGTTGCTCCGTCGCGGTCGATACCCGCTTCGACATTATTTCCGTCGGTTATATTCGGATTTGCCGGGGTGCGCACCGGCAAGCCGCCGTCGGGGATCCAGCCCATGCTGTTAAATGTGTACGGAGGTTCGTTGCCGATAAGGTTGAAGGTCGTCCGCGCGATCGCGGCCGGCTGCGGGCATCCGGTTGGAGCCAGACATCCCGGAGTGAACGGGCTCGGGCTATCGGCCGTCTTCAGCAAGCTCAAAAGATTTCCATAGACATTGTATGAAGCGGGAACTGTCTGATTCAGGACAAGGTTCTGTCGCCACAGCAATGTTCCGTCGGCCGCATCGACCACGACGTAGTACGCGGATGACTTTGAGGAGAGCATCACTCGCCATGCGGGACGCGCAACGCCGTTACCTAGTGGGAAGAGGAATCGCTCGGCACTCAGGTCGGTGTAATATCCGTCGGCGCGAAATTCGAGCACATCCTCCTGCGCTGACTCCTTGGGCGTGATCGTCGAACCCGGGACCAAGTGATCGAGGTGGGTCGCCGCTCTCGCGATCGCGTTCTCGGGCGCGCCAAAATCCAGTGAGATACTCTGGGCGTCGACTCCCGGTGCTAGATTGTTGATGACACGAAACATTTCATTGCTCCGTGAAAAACCCGCCGTTACTTCTGCACCAAACACCGGGATGTTTCGGATTCTTTGTTCGAAGCGGACATACGACAGATTGCCGTCCGGGTTTGTATAGTCGGCGCTCTTGATGAGCTGGCGCATATCGGTGAGTCCGAAGATCGCGGGATTCTCCCGGATGAAGGCCAGAAGCGTCGCGGACCGATCGGTGATGCGCGAGGCGCGCGTCAGGCTGCCCGATTCATCCGAGGGCATGATCACCTCGGCAACTCCCGTAACGGAGCTGCGTTCGATCGTGTACCGGAGCGGGATCGGACCGAAGGCGATCTGACGTGGCTCACCGCGGAGCTCCACGAGCCGCTGCTTCCCGTGCTCGGTCAGATCGGTTCGTATGTCGTAATTTTCGTGAGAGGGTACTCGATCTTCGACAAGAGACGTTCGCGCATTCGAGGTGACTTCGTTGAAATTTGTGATGGCGAGCAAAATCACCACGGCGACAATGGTGAGGACGAGCAGCGATTTCATCTGGTAGTCTCCCGTTTTGAAAGATGTGATCCGGACTGAAGAGTGACGGTATTATTTACGAAAGATCTTCCTGAATCAAGAAGCTGCCGGACTCTCCAGGATCTGGACGAACTTCTTCGCGGCTAAAGACAAGTTTCTGTCAGAGCGATAGATCACTCCGACGGGACGGACCCATTCCTTTTCTGCGAGCTTAACGACGGCGAGCTGACCCGAACGCTGCTCCTCGACGACCGACGGAAGCGGCACGATCGCGAGACCGAATCCGACGCGCACGGCGCGTTTTATCGTTTCGATGTTATCGAATTCGGCAACTTTCTTAACGTCGACACCTTTTGCCTTGAGTATCTTGTCGGTCGCTTTCCGCGTCGGCGTATCGCGCTCGAAGAGCACCATCGCGAGTCCATTCAGATCCTTCGCGCGTACTTGTTTCTTTTTCGCGAATGGGTGATCGGGCGGGCAAACGAGTACGAGTCGATTCGAAGGCATCTGAGTTACGGTGAGTCCACGTTTCGCCTCGGGAAACGCGAGGACGCCAAGCTCGACCGATCCGTTGAGGACATCGCGGACAACCCGCGTGGTGCGCGAGTATTCGAGGTCGATCTTTGCGGTGGGGAATTTCGACATGAACTCGCCAACCTTCGGTGGCAGCTCGTGCAGGCCGACGCTGTACACGGTCGCAACTTTTACCGTGCCGCCGATCTTTCCAACTAGGCCGCGAAGACTTTCCTGAAGCTGATCGTAACTCGCGAGCACATTCTTCGCCTCGCGATGAAACACCTCTCCTGCGGGCGTGAGCTTTACCTCACGGCGTCCGCGGACGCGTTCGAGCAGTCGGCGTTTGAACTTGTCCTCGAGCGCCCGGATCTGCTGACTCACGGCTGACTGAGTGATAAAGTTTCGCTCCGCCGCGAGCGAAAAGCTCTGCAGGTCGACGAGGTCGCAAAATACTTTTAGGGTTTCGATATGCATAGGTCGTCGGTTCTTATTCGTGCCTTTTCGTGTGTTTTGTGTGTTTCGTGGTCATTCAGAAAAAGCTAACCACGAAGCACACGAACTGCACGAAAGTGCACGAATGAAGAGTGATGCTGTCGATCGACGTTCGCCCGAATGATAAGCATCGCTCACTAATCCGTGTACGCGATTTCATTTTATCTTATAAGATTTTGCGGCTATCATAAAAACCAGAAGGACAGAATTGCCGACTTGAGCGTTAGGCCATAGAATTTTAAGCATCGCTTGAGGCTCAGTTTTTCGTGTTCCTTCGTGCTATTTCGTGGTTCCAGAGCTCAAGGTGAGAACTGGAACGACGAAATAACACGAAGGCACACGAACCACCCCTGGGTGCCGGCTCATCGAAAGTCCGAAGCAAATGGCGATCAAATTCAGCAACACATTCTTGCTTCGAAAGCTGCATCAACTAACCGGCGTCGTGCCGCTTGGGGCGTTCTTCTTTGTGCACATGTACACGAACTCCGCCGCGATGAACGGTGCGCGGAGCTTCAACAAGCACGTCCAGGACATTCACGACATGCCGTACCTGATCTTCATCGAGGTATTCGGCATATTTCTTCCGCTGCTATTTCACTCGATCTACGGTGTGTTCATCTCGGCGGAAGCTCGTGCAAACGCGATAGCTTATCCATACGGCCGCAACTGGTTCTACGTTTTTCAGCGAGTCACTGGGATTTTCCTTTTCATTTTCCTTCTGTTTCATATTCTGAACCTGCGATTCGGATTGATCCCAGGGCTTGAATCGTATGGCAATCCGGTCGCAGGCAATGGAGGACGCGCGTTTGATATCGTATGCGCGGTGTTTCTGGGATTATCGAACCTTCTGTTCTACATCCTCGGCGTGATCGCGACGGCGTGGCATCTTGCGTACGGATCGTGATCGGCGAGAAAGCACAACGGCTGTCTCTTTACGGATCGATCGGCCTCGCGTTGTTGCTGTCGGCGGTTGGGATCAACGCCGCCGTCGCGTTCGTCGAACCGTGCGGCCTGTTCCCGGAGTCGTTTTGCGAAGCCGCTGAGCAGAAGAAGATCATCGAACCGAGCAGACGGTTCTAAGTTTCTAGTTCCTGGTTTCTAGTTTCTAGTTTCTAGTTCCTGGTTTCTAGTTTCTAGTTCCTGGTTTCTAATTCCTGGTTTTAGTTTCTGGTTTCTAGTTCCTGGTCTCTAGTTTCTGGTTCTTCTGAATTTCGAGGCTGTAGACACGAACCAGAAACTAGAAACGTAGTTTTTTATGTCAAACGGATTAAAGATCGCGATCGTTGGCGGCGGGCTTGCGGGACTTGCGGCGGCGATGAAGATCGCCGAAGCGGGACACAACGTCGATCTTATCTCGGTCGTGCCGGTGAAACGCTCGCACTCTGTCTGTGCACAGGGCGGCATAAACGGCGCGGTGAATACCAAGGGCGAGGGCGATTCGCCTGCGAAGCACCTAGACGACACAGTCTACGGCGGCGACTTTCTCGCGAATCAGGGGCCGGTCAAACGGATGTGCGACATGGCGCCGGAGATCATCTATCTCTTTGATCGAATGGGCGTCCCATTTTCCCGAACGAAAGAGGGGCTGATGGATTTTCGACGCTTTGGCGGCACGCTCCATCACCGA
>CAMLKY010000289.1 GCA_946480545.1 uncultured Acidobacteriota bacterium | reverse complement strand
ATCGCTACGGCTTCTGCGCTGATGCTCGCACAGATCGGCGAATTCTCGTTCGTGCTCGAGCGTGCCGGCAGGGAAGTCGGACTGGTGCCTGCCGGAGCCGGCGAGGCCGGATCGCAGACGTTCATCGCCTCCACGGTAGTGCTGATGGTGCTGACCCCATTCCTGATGCGCGTGGGTAGCGGGCTGTCCGAGAAGATGGTCGCAAAGCGTGAGATCGGTCCGGATGACGACGGCGCGTCGCTCGGCGAGGCACCTGAGCTCGAAAATCATGTGATAGTCGCCGGATACGGCCAGGCTGCCCGGCATCTGGTTCGCGTGCTCTCCGGATCCGGAATTCCATTTATCATCACCACGTTGAGTCCGGACGGAGCTAACGAGGCGGAAGCCGCGGGCCTGCCGGTCGTTCGCGGCGACTCGACAAAGCCTTTTATACTCGAGCACGTCGGCATCACCAGGGCGAAGATGATGGTGATCGCGGACGATAATCCCGCGATGGCCCATCGCGTCGTTTCGGTGGCGCGGCAGATCAACCCGACAATGCGGATAGTCGTCCGCACGCGTTACACGCAGGAGGTCGATTCGCTCGCGACTGCCGGAGCGGATACGGTGATCGCCGAAGAGCTCGAGTCGATCGTGCAGCTTTTTGGCGAGGTGCTCAGGGACTATCGGATCTCGCCGTCCGAGATCGAAACGTATGAGGAGCTCGCGAGGCGCAACGGGTATTCGGCACTCTTCGATGGTGAGGTCGATCCGGCGGTGTTCCGGTGCGACCCCGGGCAGGATTGCTTCGATTCTCGCACGGTAACGGTTCGGGACGGATCGGCGGTGGTCGGCAAATCGCTGCGGTCTCTGAGGCTGATCGAGAACTTCGATCTGACGGTTCAGACCGTCAATCGCAACGGCGAGGAGATCATCGAACCACCTGCGGACCTCGTCCTGCAGCCAGGCGACGAACTGAAAATGTCCGGTCCGACCCAGGCCTTCGCAAACAACGCTGCGCTGTTCCGCACGTCAGGGGGTAATGGAACGAAGGTGACGGCACCGCCGGCTCCGCTCGTGTCCGATGAGGAAAACTCACTGGCGTTCGCCGCAGAAACCGGTCTCAGGCTCGACACGCGTGTTACGTATGTTCCGACGGTCGATGAAAGTGTGTGTTCTCACCTCGGCCGGATCAACCCGGTCTTTCCCAGTGCTCCGGGCTGCGAAGAGTGCCTGCGGATAGGTGCCAAGTGGGTGCACCTTCGCATTTGTCTGACGTGCGGCCATGTCGGATGCTGCGACACATCCGACTACAAACACGCGACGGCACATTTCCACGAAACCGAACATCCGCTGATGAAATCGATCGAAGTGATCGACAATTGGGCGTGGTGTTTTGTCGACGAGGAATATATTTAGACGGCTCGGGCGTTACTCGGGTGTCTCCAACTCGACCTGCACATACTTGATCGCGTCGACTTTTTCCTGCAGCCGCTCCTTGATCCGATCGGTCAGAGCTTCCAGCTCATCGGTGTCCAGCCCGTCTTTCGCGTGGACCTCGATCTCTACCAACAGCTTGTTCGCCCCGATCTGCATCGTGCGCAGGTCCAGCACCTCTTTCACCGATCGGACACTCAACGCGGCTTGTTTTATTTTTTCTTCGACCTCGGGAGCGGCTCGTTCGCCTACCAGAAGACCTCTCAGACCGAGGATGAGGATGACTGCGAGGATGGCGGTGGTTACTCCGACGATCATCGCGCCGATACCGTCAAAGCGCTTCTCACCCGCGAACTGGTAGAGAAGCAGCGAGAGCAGTCCGAAGAATGCGGCGGATGTTCCCATCAGGTCGAGCACGAGTGCATTCTTAACCGTGACGTCGCGCGAATTCCAGAAGAGTTTGGGTAGCTCGGTGAATGACTTGCTCTTTCGCAGCCGCCCGGAGCTAAGCGAGAACGCATAGAGGTTCGTCCCGAGCGTGACCGCGAGTGTCGCGTATCCCAGCCAGATATATTCGATGTCCTCGGGTTCGAGAACGCGCATCAGGCCGAAATAGAACGACGCGACCGCGGTGAAAGTCATCATGACTACCGCCGAGATGAGCGTCCAGAAATAGATCTCCTTGCCGTAACCGAACGGATGCTGCCTGTCAGCTTTCTTGGTCGCGCGTTTGTGGCCGACCAGGAGCAGCGCCGCGGCGGTCAGGTCGGCGAGTCCCTGAAAGAACTCAGCGAGCATGACCACGCTGCCTGTGAGGATCGCAACGACCAGATTGATCGCTACATCGAGAAGATCGACGAGGAATGTTGTTACGAGAACGCGTTTCTCTGAGATCTGCCCACTGCCCATATCCTGCAATTGTAATTCAATTGCTGAGCGCAGGGATCTTCCCCGCAAGGAGATACGAAAGAGTTTTCCCGCGAAATGCGCGAAAGGACGCGAATCTTTCCTGAAACCTAGTCGCGTCCTTTCGCGGGCAAACATACTTATTTCGCGCGGACTACTTCAACCGAGCAGGGTGCGTTGGCAACCACAGCCGTCGACACGCTTCCGAGTTTGAATCTCTCAAACCCGCTTGAAAAATCCCGCGAGCCGAGGAAGATCGAGTCGGCTCGCCAGCGGCGGGCTTCGCCGATCAGAACTCGTTTCGGATCGCCGCGCTGGATGGACACGGAAACGTTTGCGATCGACTTCAGATGAGCGTTCGCCCAGTTCAGCATCGATTCTGCGCGTTCCGCGGCGCGTTCGCCCGATCTCGTAACGAGTTCGGTTGATGCAGGCAGACTTGCCGGAAGCCTGGCCGTCGACGAGCGATCGTGAGCGACGATCAGACGGATCTGTGTTCCCTCGGGCCAGCTTCGGCGGCTCACCTCATCCACGGCTGCACGAGCGTCATGTGAGCCATCGATCCCAACAATGATCTTAGGTGCTCCTCCCTTCTTCTTTCTTAGGACGTCGCGTGCAACTCGCACGGAGCGGCTCGATTCCATAACGACCCTTTCGGACACGCTCCCGAGCACGATTCGTCCCTCGGCATTGCGTCCTTCCGATCCAACAATGATCAGATCCGGGGCCCAGTCATTCGCCGCCTCGATCAATTCCCACGCGGCCGGTCCAGTTCTCACTCTGCTTTCGATCTCCCAGCCGGGGAAGTACGACGCAAGCCGCTCGGCGGCGTGCGACGCACGCTCGCCGGCTTCTTTCTCAGACTCATAGCCGTCGGTTTGCGGCCTGTTGAATGTCGTGAAGACGCGCCCGGACGGCATCGCTTGTGCGACTGCCTGGGCCGGAATCGCCCCGGCTAGCGCGTCGGCTACCGAGACCACGAGGCATATTGTGTCGTGCGGCAAGCCCGCCAGTTTCAAATCTTCCAGTGCGGCGTCCGAGTGTTTTGAGCCGTCATATCCAATCAAAATTCGCATCCGTAATCTCTCCTAATATCGTTCTAGTTCGCGAGAACTTTGGACTCGCGAGATACCTCTAATGCTAGTTGGACTAACAGGCGCGAAATAGGGTGTTAACACCCGAACACGGTGGGTGTTAATACGGTGTTTCGTTTGACGTAAGCGGGCTAAGGTGGATGTAGGACCGGAGGAAGAAATGCTTGGACAGATCATGAAGTGGATGCCGCTGAGGCGGAGGCGCAGACGCCAGGACCTTGAGACACTGCGTCGTCACTTTGCCCAGAGTGGTTACGACGCAGACGATATACGCGATTCGGAATTAGAAGCAGCGATCGATCGCTACTGCGGCCCTATCGAGGACCCGCTTCCGCTCACTGGAAGGCGCATCAACTGGATCCTGCGAAGCCTCTCCGCGGACCGACATAGCTCACGCGCGCGGACCGTCCGGGCTCGTTCGGCGGGACGAATATCAGAACGCTGACCCTGGTTTTATCGTGCTAGAATCGCAGCCTGATCAATATGAGACTTATGAAGAGGGATTCGGATGTGGGCGTTATGGAATGTGTACGTTGCGGAGCGACGGCGATTATCGAGGGCACGCTGATGGAAACGACCGGCGGCGGAGGCGTCACGTTCCTTCCCACAGACACATCGTTTCTAAAGCGGATCCTCGGGAATAGCAGTAGGAAGATAAAGACATTTGC
>CAMLKY010000288.1 GCA_946480545.1 uncultured Acidobacteriota bacterium | reverse complement strand
AGCTGGCTTGCGAACGATTGGGATGATCTCGGTTTCGTGATGAAGCTTCTGTTTTGTCCATTGCTGTTGTTGACCGTGTTCGCGCACGCGCGGGCCCAGACGCTGACGGGAACGATCGTCGACGAACGCAATTCTCCAGTTTCCAACGCGGTCATCTCGACCGTTTCCGGATCTACACTCGTGCGCGAGACCAGCTCAGATGACCGTGGCGAGTTCACCATCTCGACGGCGGGCCCGAATGACATCCGTATTCGAATCACCAAAGATGGATTCGGTGTTTTTGAAAGGCGTCTTACCGAACTACAGTCACCGGTCACAGTGGTTCTGGGCCCGGCACCGCTTGCGGAAAACGTCACGGTGTCTATCACGCGAACCTTCACGCGTGCCGAAGAGACGCCGGCAAGCATCATCGTGCTGACACGCGAGTCGCTTCAATCAACAGCGGCACAGACTTTGGACGATGTGCTCCGTCAGGTACCCGGTTTTACTCTATTCCGCCGCAGCTCAAGCCGGACTTCGAATCCGACCGCGCAGGGTGCAAACCTGAGGGGCGTCGGCGGCAGCGGTGCTGCTCGCACGTCTGTTGAATTCGATGGCGTCCCGTTGAACGACGCTTTTGGTGGATGGACGTATTGGTCGCGCGTCCCAAAGATCGCGGTAGAGCAGGTCGAGGTACTCCGCGGCGGCGCGAGCTCGTTGTTCGGGAGCTCGGCGCTTAGCGGCGCGATCGAGTTGGGACCGTCACGTCGAAGACAAACAACATTTCGGTTTGAAGTCAGCGGCGGCACGCAGCGGACGCTCGATGGTGGATTCTTAGGCTCGATCAAGAGCGGTGAATGGTACGTCGATCTCGCGGCCGAAACATTCCAGACCGCAGGCTACATCCCCGTCGCGCCCGAGGAGCGAGGCGTGGTCGATACACGTGCGAATAGCCGCTTTAACTCCGGCTTCATTTCGCTTGAACGCCGCTTTGGAGATACGGCTCGGATCTTCGGCCGCGGACATCTGTTCGCCGAGCGGCGCGATAACGGAACGTCGCTCACAAACAATCGGACGTATTTCCGGCAGGGTGTCGTGGGTGGCGATATCACTGATGCCCGATCCGGAACGTTTCGCTTTCGAGCGTCGATCGACGGACAGGTTTATGACCAGACGTTCTCGGCCGTTGCGGCGGACCGAAACTCGGAAAGCTTGACGCGGATCCAGCGCGTGCCGTCGCGATCGGCGCGTGCAAGTGCGCTTTGGTCGCGCGTGTTCGGCGATCATTCAGTGACGGCACAGGCGGATGTCAGGTATGTTCGCGGCTTCAGCCAGGAGGTCGGCATCAGCAACGGTGTCGCGAACGCGCATGTCACATCCGGAGGAAAGGAAACGGCCTTCGGAATACTGGCGCAGGATTTCTGGCGCGTGACATCGCGGCTGAACGTAAGCGTGGGAGCACGGTTCGACCGATGGACAGAATTCGAGGGGCTGTCGCGAACGCGGAGCCTCATCACAGGGCAAACCGTCGAAACTCTCTTCGCCGAACGGACCGAGCACAGTTTTAGTCCACGTGCCGCCGCGGTCTATCGGGTCTCGCCCTTGGTTTCACTGTTTGGCTCGTACTCGCATTCGTTTCGCGCTCCGAGCTTGAATGAGTTGTACAGGTCATTTCGCGTCGGGAATGTAGTCACACTTGCCAATGAAAACTTGAATGCCGAGCGCGCACGAACGGTCGAGGCAGGTCTGAATCTGGCAGGTTATTCGCGACGAGTGATGCTGCGTGGAAACGTATTTCGGACCGACGTAACTGATCCCGTCGTGAGCGTGACGCTGACCACGACCCCGACGCTCATCACGCGTCGCCGCGAGAATGTCGGCAAGACCCGAACACTTGGATTTGAGGCCGATGCAGAGCTGAACATTTCCGAGCAGCTTAGATTGAGCTTTGGTTACCTTCTTGCCGACTCTCGCATCGACGATGCGGGGACGAACCTCGCACTGGTCGGGAAGCAGTTACCACAGGTCGCGCGGCAGCATCTTACGTCGCAGGTAGTTTATCGGCCGACACGATCGCTCACACTCAGCTTCCAGGCCCGCGCCTCGGATGCGCAGTTCGATGACGACCTGAACACGTTTCGGCTACGGCCTTTTTTCACGCTCGACGCTTACGCGGCATACAGGTTCCCGAAATGGATCGAGATGTTCGGGGCGGTCGAGAATGTTTTCGATAACCGCTACGACATCGGTCTCACGCCCGTGCGCACGATAGCCGCACCTCGGTTTGTTCGTGTCGGATTGAGGTTCGATCTAAATAGAAAAGACTAGCCTATCTGAACCGTCGTCATCGAGATCGAGCCGCCGTCGAAACCACTGACCGGAAAGCTCACCGTGTCGTTAGTGTCCTGCAGCGCCAGAATGTAAAGAAGCGGCAGATAGTGGTCGGGGGTCGGGACGGATAACATCGCGTCGCGACCGAGCGTTTCGTAATTGACGAGCGGATCGTGGTCGCCGGCGGCCATCAGCGTGCGGGCCGTCTCCTCGAACCTCAGCGCCCAATCGAACGGCTCGACGTCGTGCTTTCCCCAGGCGTAGGTGTGAAGATTGTGGACGAGATTTCCGCTTCCGACGATCAACACGCCTTCGTCTCGCAACGGCGCGAGCTGCTTGGCGAGATCGTAATGAAACCGCGGCGGCTCAGCTTCGTTGATGCTGAGCTGAACGATCGGAATATCTGCTTTGGGAAACGCGTGGATCAAAACCGACCAGGTCCCGTGGTCGAGGCCCCAGTTGGATCGGTCCTGAATTACATTACTGCCCAACACTTCACCAACCCGCGACGCCAACTCCACCGAACCCGGCGCGGGATACTGAACTTCAAATAGCTCGCGCGGAAATCCGCCGAAATCATGTATCGTTCGCGGATCGTCCATGGCGGTAACGGCAACTGCCGGTATATACCAGTGTGCCGACACGCAGAGTATCGCCTTCGGGCGAGGAATTGAACGACCAATGGCACCCCACCCATCTGTCCACGCATTTTGCCGCAGAGCGTTCAGCGGATTACCGTGCCCGAAAAAGATCGCAGGCATTCTCTGACTCATGATTCGATTGTACAACGTGGGCAATAAAGTTGGACTTGAAAGCTCGTGGACATTAAACTGTCGCTAGCAGCTGATCATGGATATCCGGAAGGCAGTCTTAATATTTGCGGGTACTGTGTGCGTCGCACTCGGTGTGGCCGGAATGTTCCTGCCGCTGCTTCCGACGACAGTGTTTCTGTTGATGGCCGCCTACTGCTACTCGCGCAGCTCAGAGCGGTTTCACACCTGGCTGCTCACCAACCGGCTCTTCGGCCCGTACATAAAGAACTACAAGAGCGGAAAAGGAATTTCGATCCGCCAGAAGGTGAGCACGATCTCGATCCTGTGGCTTTCTATCGGGTTCAGCATCTGGATGCTGGCGGCAGGGGTCTGGATAACGCTTTTGCTCGTCTCGATCGCCGTTGCCGTGACGGCACACCTTCTTTGGATCAAGACCTATCGGCCGGATGCCGTGCTTCAACCAACTTTAAACGCAGAGATCGCGGAGACCGCAGAGTAGGCCGGTTCTTGCTCTGCGGTCTCCGCGTTCTCTGCGTTTAATCAGATCACTTCTTCTTTCGAACGAGCTCCCGTATCCGCTTCGCTAGCTGCGGCACCATCAATGTTGTTTTCCGCATCGAACCCGTCGCGAAATGAGTTGCGAACCGCCGAAACGTGTCGACGGCCGTCGATGAATACGGCATCCACCATGCGTCGGGAAGCACGGCGACCCGATTGATGTGGATGTGCTGGGGTTGGACCAGCTCCATGAGACCTTCAATTCCATGTGTTCGGCCGCGTCCGGAATTCTTGAATCCTCCCCACGGCGTTTGACCGATACCGTGTGTGTAGAGGACCTCGTTAACGCAAACCGAGCCGGCCTCGATCTTCAGCGAGCCGGCCAGCAGTCCCATCACGGTGGTGGCCATCACGGACTTGCCGGAGCCGGATTCGCCGACGATGCCGAGCGTCTCACCCGCGTACAGCTCGAACGACACGTCGTCGACGACCGTACGGTCGACCCGGT
>CAMLKY010000287.1 GCA_946480545.1 uncultured Acidobacteriota bacterium | reverse complement strand
ACAACTTTACGCCGCGCTCCCCAACCACGGTTTCGTAGCCGTTCGGAAACTTCTCGATAAACTCGTCTGCATTGGCGATCCCGCAGACCTCCTTGATCTTCGCGAGATTGGCCTGGGGATTTGAGAAGCGAATGTTCTCGAGGATCGTGCCATCGAAAAGGAAATTGTCCTGCAGGACCACGCCGAGATGCTTTCGGTAATCGCGCAACCGCACGGTCTGGAGATCGAGCCCATCGATCGTGACACGACCGGAAGTCGGCTGGATGAAATTCAGCACGAGGCTCAGGATCGTCGATTTCCCCGATCCGCTTGATCCAACCAGAGCCGTAGTAGTTCCCGCTCGAGCGTGGAACGATACCCCCTTTAAGACCGGTACACCGGGATCGTACTCGAATTCCACATCCTCAAACCCGATCTCTCCATTGATCGCGGGCAGCGGTTTACGAGTCATGTCCTGATCGTCCTCGGTGCCCATCGCCATCACCTCGCGAATCCGGTCAAGACCCGCGAGAGCTTCGGTGATCTGCGTGCCGATCGACGTCAGCTCGATGACCGGCATGGCGAGCAAAAATGTGAACGAGATGTACATCAGGAAATCGCCGAGCGTCATCGATCCGGTCTGCACCGCATTTCCGCCGATGACGATCATCACGACCGCGACGGCGCCGATAACGACAGACGAGAATGAGCTGATTGCCGAAACCCCGGTGATGGATTTCGCGATGTTCCTGAACAAACGATGGGCGCCCCGAGTAAACGAAAGCTCCTCGCGCTTTTCGGCCGTGTACGCTTTGACGATACGAATGCCACCTAGGCTCTCGCCGAGACGGCCGGTGACCTCGGCAGTGATCTCGCCGCGTTCTCTGAAGATCGGGCGAAGCACCTTGAAGGCGTACATCAAGGCTCCTCCAAAGATCAGCAGCACAACGATCGTCGCGAGCGTGAGTTGCCAGTTCAGGTAAAAGAGCACGCCGATCGCGATTATCGCTGTGACCAGGCTTCCGAGGATCTGGCCCAGGCCAGTGCCGACGAGGTTACGGATGCCCTCGGCATCGTTCATGATGCGTGAGATGAGTTGACCGCTCTGAGTCGAGTCGAAGTATGCGATCGGCAGCCGTTCGATATGACCCTGGACGCGCATCCGCATGTTCGTGATGGCGAGCTGCGCCGCGACACCGAGGATCTGCGACAGAGCGAACGAAGTCACACCCTGGATCAGAGTGGATATCCCGATCGCAAGCGCGATCCATTTGATGAGGCCGTAGTTTCGGTTAGTGAAGACCTCGTCGCCGATGTATTTCGTGGAGGCGGGCAGAACCATTCCGGCGAGTCTTGATATGAGCATCAGGACACTGCCGAACGCCAGACGCCAGCGGGCGTTCCAAACGATCTTGCGCGCTTCAGCCCACGCGCTGGCGTAGTCGATCTTTTTCTTTTTCTTTTCTTCAGGCACGTCTATTCAATTTGCGTCGCTGCCGACATCGCTGTCAAGCGAGACCGGCAAAAGGTCTTTGCCCCGGCCTTCTGTTACAATTTATGCAGATTTGTTGAGGATCGTGAGATGACCGGAAGGTTTTTTGCGTACGCGTTCGTCGCTATCGGTATCGCTTTATCTACCACACATTCTCATGCGCAGACGGGAGATCTGCCGAGGCTCCTCGCATCTTCCCTTCTCGAAGATATCGAAGTGCGTGCTAAGGAAAAACCGGCGCTTTCACCTGCGCGGCTGGCGGAGTTTGCGAATAAACAGTTGGCTGTGAAGGGATTCGAATTTCATTCAGACCCCTGTGACGCTGCATCCACCGCGACCACGATGAAATATCCGGCGGCAGATGCCGATACTGTCTTTCACAGCTATGACGCACGGGGAACGCGGTTTCTAGCGCGTCAGCCCGAGGACGCGCCATGCGGTTGCTGGCTCGGGCTGCCGGTCCGATCCATCAGCAGGAATGGAGCGGTCCTGATCTCGACTATTGGATCGTTGACTGTTCCGCTACCCCAGAAGTTCCTTTTTGAGGAAGTCCATCTAGTCGACAGCGGCCTGAGAAAATCGATCCGCAGTTGGATAGTTCCCGATGGCGGACCGCCGGATGGGATCTCGGCGGACGGCACGAAGCTTTATATACAGATCGGTGAAACGGCGCTTTTTCTCGAGATCGACTCGAATGGAGCACTCACATTTGTTCCGCGAAACACGTCGGGTGCGATAACGAAATTCACTGATCTGCGGCGCTTTCCGAAAGATCCGGATAACGCGTATCTCGGCTACAGACGATTCTCGAAAGGCCGCAGCAGTTACACTCTAAAGTTCTCTCACGTTTGTGCATAGATTGAATGAAGCAGACATACATTAACCAACTAAAAGATCACATTGGCAAAGACGTCACCTTGAAAGGATGGCTTTATAACTCGCGGTCGAGCGGGAAGCTCGTTTTTCTTCAGCTTCGCGACGGCAGCGGTATCGTGCAGTGCGTTGTTTTTAAGGGAAACGACGAGGCCGTGTTTGAAAAGGCGAAGGCCATCGGGCAAGAGTCGTCGCTTATCGTTCATGGAACGGTCAAGGCGGACGAGCGTTCGCCGATCGGGGTCGAAGTCGATGTGCGGGATGTCGAGGTTCTCCAGAACGTCCACGACTATCCGATCACACCGAAAGAACATGGGACCGAATTCCTGATGGACCATCGTCATCTCTGGATCCGCTCGAAGAAACAGAATGCGGTGTTGAAGATCAGGCATACCGTGATCAAGGCGACGCGAGATTATTTCGATAACAACGGCTTTATTCTTGCCGATACTCCGATATTCACGCCTGCCGCGTGCGAGGGCACGACGACCCTGTTCGAGGTCGATTACTTCGGCGATGACAAAGCTTATCTCACGCAGTCCGGGCAGCTTTACAACGAAGCGACAGCCGCGGCGTTTGGAAAGTCATATGCGTTCGGTCCGACGTTTCGCGCCGAGAAGTCGAAGACGCGCCGTCACCTGACCGAGTTCTGGATGGTTGAGCCCGAGGTCGCGTACGCGACGTACGAGGACATGATGGAGCTCGGCGAGGGACTAATTCTGGCGATCGTCGAACGGGTGTTGAATGATAGACAAGAAGAACTGAAGACTCTCGAGCGCGATACTGCCGCGCTCGAGTCGATCAAGGCACCGTTCCCGCGGCTTCATTACGACAAGGCGGTCGAGATGCTGCAGGAGGGCCACGCGAAGGGCGAACTCGAGAACAACTTCGAATGGGGCGGTGATTTTGGAGCTCCGGACGAGACGTATTTGTCCAGCCAGTTCGGGCAGCCGGTGTTCGTGCACCACTTCCCGGCTGCTATCAAGGGATTTTATTTTGAGGTCGATAAGGACGATCCGAAGTACGCACTTGGCATCGACCTGCTCGCTCCTGAAGGTTACGGAGAGATCATCGGCGGCGGCGAGCGTGCGGCGTCGCTTGAGTATCTCGAAAAGCAGCTCGAAGCACATAACCTCCCGCGCGAATCGTTCGAATGGTACCTCGATCTGCGCCGCTTCGGATCCGTCCCGCACAGCGGCTTCGGCATGGGGATCGAACGCTGCACCGCCTGGATGTGCGGCATCGAACACGTGAGAGAGACGATTCCCTTTCCGCGGATGTTGTATAGGCTGAAGCCGTAGTCGTGACTAAGCGGACGAAGATCATAGTCGGGGTTGGAGCGGGGATTCTCGGAGTCTTAGTGTGTGTCCTCGCGCTGTTTCTCGGAATTATCTACCTCTCCCTGCCTGACTTGAAAGATCAGGAGCATTTATCCGATGCTGTCTTAATTCAGAACTTCTACGAACATCGCTCCCAGTTTGAGTTGGTACGGTCAATGCTTGAGCGAGACGGAGATATTTTCCGAATCGACGACGATTGGACGGCCCCATCTAACTTGGCTCGTGAGCGTGTTGAGAAATACCGACAGTTGTTCGCTGAGATAGGGACACCACGCGGATGTTATAACCGTCACAACCCACTCCGGATCGAGCTTGTCGCTTCTGCTCGGGGTTGGGTAACTTCCGGTTCTACGAAAGGGTATGTGTATACGCCGATACCACCAGCCAGCACCGTCAAGGACCTGGATC
>CAMLKY010000286.1 GCA_946480545.1 uncultured Acidobacteriota bacterium | reverse complement strand
TCTGACAAGACGCAAGACGCAAGGCACCGGTCCTCTTCGGCACGCGAAGTGCCATGCTCAGACCAGTTGCAATAATTCCGAACACTGGAGGTCGTATGTGGGAAAGCGATGAGGGAACGAATGTCTCTTATTGGCAGGCGAGCGCGGATGGTCCGCGACCGGGTGCACTCGAACAGTCGATCGAGACGGACGTCTGCATTATCGGCGGAGGCATTGCGGGGCTGACTACGGCGTATCTGCTGACCCGCGCGGGGAGGTCGGTGATCGTCATCGATGACGGCCCGATCGGCGGTGGCGAAACAGCTCGTACAACTGCACATCTGACCTACGCTATCGATGATCGCTTTTACCGGATAGCAAAGTGGCACGGCGATGACAAAGCAAGGCTCGCTATCGAGAGTCACGCCGCGGCGGTCGATGAGATCGAACGCATCGTCTCGATGGAATCTATCGATTGCGACTTCTCGCGTCTCGACGGGTACCTGTTCGAAGCCGAGGACAACGACGACGATCTCGACGAAGAGCTTGAGACCGCGCACCGGCTCGGCTTTACCGACATAGAGATGGTCGAGCGTGCTGCGGTCGGCGGTTTCGATACCGGCCGGGCTTTACGGTTTCCGAACCAGGGCCAGTTTCACATCCTGAAGTATCTTGCGCGGCTCGCCGAGATCATCGAGCAAAACGGCGGCCAGTTGTTCTCGAATACGCGGGCCGTCGAATGGACCCAAGATAACGGCGCACCCCAAGTGAAGACGATGGACGGCAAAACTATAAGCGCCGGCTCGGTGGTGCTTGCGACGAACTATCCCATCATGAGCAAGATGTTCGCGAAGCTTCCCGCCTATCGCACATACGCGATCGGAGTCGAGGTGCCCTCGGGCTCCGTCGAAAAGGTGCTCTTGTGGGACACTGGCGATCCGTACCATTACATCCGCATTCAAGAAGAATCCGCGCACGACGTTCTCATCGTCGGTGGCGAAGATCACCGCACGGGCCAGGAGAGCGATACCGAGTCCAGATTTGAAAACCTTTGGAAGTGGACGGCCGCGCATTTTCCGTCGGCCGGGCGGGTGCTGCACCGGTGGTCGGGACAGTGCTTCGAGACACACGATGGGCTCGCGTTCATAGGCAGGTTTTCCGAGGATAAGCCGGACGTCTATCTGATCACAGGCGATTCGGGAATGGGAATGACACATGGGACGATCGGCGGAATGCTTGTCTCCGATCTGATCCTCGGGCGCGAGAATCCGTGGGCTGATGTCTACGATCCTTCACGTCTCGCCACACAGTCGATTGTCGAGGCCGTCCCCGAAGTGATCAAATCCACGATCCCGTACGTCGACCACGTAACGGGCGGCGATGTTTCATCTGTAGACGAGATCAAGAATGGTGAAGGCGCGATCATGCGTGAGGGGGCTTCGAAGATCGCGGTGTATCGCGACGACGACGGCAAGCTTCACAAGCGGTCGGCGATATGCACGCACATGGGTTGTGTGGTTCGGTTCAATTCGAGTGAGAAGACGTGGGATTGCCCGTGTCACGGATCGCGATTCGGGACCGACGGCCATGTCATAAATACGCCCGCGATCACGCCGCTGGAGCCGGTTGAATGAGACGCTTGATGTCGTCCATCTTTTGGAGCGCCGCTTTCTCGCCAAGCTCGATAAGCTCGTCGCGTTTGCCGATCTCGTCGGGACGGATGTGGGCGATCTCGGGCTCAATGACGACGTCGGCGCGATAGTGCTGGTTTCTCGACGCCGTACGGATCAGCATCATCGCGGATTGAAAAAATGTTCCGAGCAGTGTGCTCGGACGTCCCCAGAACGTCGAGCCGCACGTCAGCAGGTCGACGGCGATGACGATGTCGGCCCCGAGCTTTCGCAATGCACGCGTAGGCATCGGCGAGACCACGCCGCCATCGATCAACGAACGTCCGTCCGCTCCTGTAACAGGTACGAATACACCCGGGATAGCACAGCTCGCCCTGATAGCGAGCGCAATGTCACCCGTATCTCGCAACACTACTTCGTCCCCGGTCTCGAGATCGCACGCGACGGCGACGAACGGCAGCTTCAGATCTTCAAACCGCGTGACCGGGAAGTGCGAGGTGACAAACGTCCCGAGCGCCGCATTCGACAAAATGCCGCGAGGTGAATAAGAGAATCCCGCGACGCTGAACCAGCTCACCTTTTTCCCGATCTCGATCAGCTGGTCAACGGACATCCCGGCCGCAAACGCCGCACCGACAAACGAGCCGGCGGATGTTCCCGAGATCATATCGATCGGGACGTTGTTTTCGACGAGCGCCTTCAAGACGCCGACGTGTGCAAAGCCACGTGCGCCACCGCCTGAAAGTGCAAGTCCTATCTTGTTTGTCATACACACGTCAACTGACTGGAACGCAGGCATCTTGCCTGCATGAGTGCGAAGCACGAAAAACCGCCTGTCTCGTCGAATCATAATCGTTTGACGTCGCTCACGCGACGTGCAGGCAGGATGCCCGCGCTCCAGTCCGTCGGCGATAAGCCTGCGCCCCAGTCGTACGTCGTTGATTTTAACTTCCCCGTATGGAAAACTTAAGCACCAACGATGACCCCTCGCGAATCGCTTTCCTTATCAGATACCAATACAGATGCGGACCTCGCCGGCAGCCCCGACGTCTGTCCGGTGTGCTCGCGGCGGATGGATCAGGATGCCGTTCCACTCGCGGGAAAGGACGAAGATCTGTGCCGGCTCATTGTTGCGAACTCTGCCGACAACAAGGAGCTCGAGATCGTCTGCGGCCGCTGCTTTCGACTCTTCGAGCGGGCGCAGGACCAGATCGTTCGAGATGCCGCAGTGCAGAAGGATGGCTCGCATATTCTTTCGACGCCGCTGCGGCTCGACGCTGATGAACGATTTACCGGGAAAGGCGTCACGATCGCGTTCCTTGACTCGGGATTCTACCCGCACGTCGATCTGACCACGCCAAAGAACCGGATAGTCGCATACCGAAATCTTCTCGAGACAGACGGCGAGCTGGGCTCACTGTTTCAACCGGATGTCGCGAGCTGGCACGGGATGATGACGTCGGTCGTTGCCGCAGGCAACGGATCGCTCTCCAACGGCTTCTATCGAGGCCTTGCTCCTGATTCGGATGTTGTTCTGATCAAGCTTGCACGTACCGGTCGCATCACCGAGGACGACATCAAGGCCGGCCTCGAATGGGTGCTCGAGAATCGCGAGAAGTATGGAATACGGATCGTGAACATTTCGGCGGGAGGCGACTTCGAGGCGAGTTATCTGACCGACCCGCTGTCGCAAACTGTCGAGCAATGCACCGAGGCCGGGATCCTGGTGGTGTGTGCCGTCGGGAACGCCGGGCATCTCCCGACGCACCCGGTATTTCCGCCGGCGAGTGCTCCGTCATCGATCGCCGTCGGCGGTCTGGATGATAACAACTCACTCAATCGTTCACGTCGCGGCATGTACCGGTCGTCGTACGGACCCACGATCGACGGTCTTCAGAAGCCTGAGGTCATAGCACCATCGATCTGGGTTCCGGCGCCGATCCTGCCTAATACGCCGACCGCCCAACAGGCTGAGATGCTGATCCGACTCGATGAAGCCGCCGACGATGAGCTCCACGGCATCATCCGCGACAATCCCGGCGTCGACGCCGAACTCGATGCCGCGCTCGACCGTCCGGTGCACAGCATCAGGCAGATAATCCTGCTCAAGCTCCGACGCGAGAATGTCATAACCGGCGCGTACAAGTACGTCGACGGCACCTCATTCTCGGCCCCGATAGTCTCATCGCTCGCCGCACAGATGCTCGAGGCAAACCCATCACTGACACCCCAACAGATCAAACGAATCCTGATCGCGACCGCCGAACGCCTCCCCCACTACGAAGTTGACCGCCAAGGCTGGGGCGTCATCGACCCTCGCCGCACCGACACCGCCGAGGCCGCGACCCGCGTCTGGGAGCTGGGCCGCGAGGCGGGGCTGGTCCACGTGCAGCCGGTCGGCGCCGACCTGGACGAAGAAGCAGTCCTCCACCCCGCCCAGCCGGGCCAGCGTCTGGGCGCGCCGCACCGGATCGTCGATCTCGAACATCACC